>JALYSK010000042.1 GCA_030854805.1 Chloroflexota bacterium
GCGGTTACCGGGCCGGCTCCATGCTTGATCAGTTTCAGCGTGACGGCGTGGCGAGCGAAAGAGCGAAGCCGCAGCTTCTTCACGTTCAGGACGATCTGGGTGACGTCCTCCTTGACGTTCGCCAGCGTGCTGAACTCATGGAAGACACCGCCGATCTGGACGGAGGTGACTGCCGCACCCTCGAGGGAGCTGAGCAGGACACGGCGCAGGGCGTTGCCCAGGGTCACGCCGTAGCCGGCCTGCAGCGGGTTCACCTCGAACCGGCTCAGGTTGCCGTTCGATTCGACCTCCTCGATGCGAGGCGTAGTTGGGGTCTCAAGTTCGATCATCAAAAGGGTCTGCTCCTAGCGCGAGTAGTACTCGACGACGAGCTGCTCGTTGAACTCAGGCGGCATCTGCTCCCGGACTGGCTCGGCGAGCACAGTCCCAGACAGCTTCGCCGCGTCGACGCTCACCCATTCGGGCGTCTGCGCCGCCTTGATCGTCTCTGCGACGGTCTTGAAATATTCGCGATTCCGGCGGCTCTCCCGCACCTCGACCCGGTCCCCCAGCTCGGTATTGAAGCTGGGGACGTTCGTCGGTCGGCTGTTGACCGCGAAATGGCCATGGCTCACCAGCTGCCGCGCCTCGGCGCGGGAGCGAGCGAACCCCATCCGGTAGACGACGTTGTCGAGCCGCATCTCGAGCAGGCGCAGCAAGTTTTCGCCGGTCATGCCCTTGCCCTGCTCCGCCTTCTCGAAGTAGTTGCGGAACTGGCGCTCGAGGACCGAGTAGCTCTTGCGAACCTTCTGCTTCTCGCGCAGCTGCAGGCCGTACTCGCTCACCTTGCGGCGACGCATCGTGTTCATCCCCGGCGGGGTACTGCGACGCTCGAATGCGCATTTCTTGGTGTAGCAGCGGCTCCCCTTCAGGAAGAGCTTCAACCCTTCCCGCCGACAGATCCGGCAGACTGCATCGGTATAGCGTGCCATGCCCGCCCCTAGACCCGACGCCGCTTGGGGGCGCGGCAGCCGTTGTGCGGGATGGGAGTCACATCGGTGATCGCGGTCACCTCGAGGCCAGCAGTCTGCAGCGATCGGATGGCCTGCTCGCGGCCCCCTCCGGGGCCCTTCACGAAGACCTCGATCTGGCGCATTCCGTGCTCCATGGCACGGCGCGCTGCGGTATCTGCCGTCTGAGCGGCGGCGTACGGCGTGCTCTTCCGCGAGCCCTTGAAACCGACCAGGCCGGCGCTCCCCCAGCTCACCACATTGCCGCTCGTATCGGTGATCGTGACGATCGTGTTATTGAATGTCGACTGGATATGGGCGTGCCCGACCGGAATGTTCTTTCGCTCGCGCTTCTTGTGCGCGGCGCGCTTACGCTCTGCCATACAGCTCCTGCTACTTCTTGCGACGGATTCCGACCGTCTTGCGCGAGCCTCGCCGCTGCCGCGCATTCGTCTTCGTTCGCTGTCCCCGGACGGGGAGATTGCGACGATGGCGGATGCCGCGATACGATCCGATCTCCATCAGCCGCTTGATGTTCATGCTGACCTCGCGCCGCAGGTCGCCCTCCACCTTGTACCGACGGTCGATCTGCTCGCGAAGGCGGTTCACCTCATCCTCCGTGAGGTCGCGCACTCGCGTGTCGGGCGAGATGCCCCCGGCCGTGATGATCCGCTCCGCCGAGGTTGGGCCGATGCCGTGAATGTAGGTGAGGGCGACGATCACACGCTTCTCGCGGGGAATATCGACGCCTGAAATACGTGCCACGAACTCGCTCTACCCCTGGCGTTGCTTGTGCTTGGGAATGACGCAGATGACCATCACCACACCGGAGCGCTTGATGACCTTGCAGCGCTCGCAACGAGGCTTGACTGAAGCGGAAACTTTCATCTCATCCTGTACGTGATTCGACCCCGGCTGAGGTCGTACGGGCTCAGTTCGACGCGGACGGTGTCACCGGGAAGGATGCGGATGAAATTCTGGCGAAGCTTGCCGGAGATGTGCGCGAGCACTTCGTGCCCATTTTCCAATCGCACCTTGAACATCGCGTTGGGCAAGGGTAGAACGACCTCTCCCTCGACCTCGATGGCATCCTTTTTGGGCAAGCGTTACGCACCCTCGTCTGGCGTCTGAGCTGAAATGGTTGGGAAGACACACAGAAAGGCCGCCGCACTCGGCGACCCACGGAAAGGAAAGTATACACCACACCGGCAGACCATCACAACGGGCTCAAGAGGCCGATTCGACCGGGTGCCCGGTGAGCAGATCCGGCCCATCATCGGTCACGGCGATCGTGTTCTCGAAGTGCGCCGAGAGGCTGCCGTCGGCGGTCCGCACGGTCCAGCCGTCATCCTCGACGTACACATCATCGCCGCCGAGGTTGAACATCGGCTCGATCGCGAAGCACATCCCCGGCTCGATGCGCAGACCACTCCCCGGCTTGCCGTAGTTGGGGACCTGCGGCTCCTCGTGCATCGAGGTGCCGATGCCGTGGCCAACGAACGGACGAACGACACCGAACCCGTGCTCGTGTGCGACCGCCTCGATCGCCGCCCCGACGTCCCCCAGCCGACTGCCCGGCATGGCGGCCGCGATGCCTGCTTCCATCGCCCGCCGAGTGGCGTCGATAAGGGCCTCGACCTCTCGGGGCGCCTGCCCAATGGTCCAGGTGCGGGCACAGTCGGCGTGCCACTCGCGCCAGATGCAGCCGATGTCGACGCTCACTAGGTCGCCCTCGACCAGCCGGCGGGTCGGGGAGGGGATTCCGTGCACGACCTCGTCGTTGATCGAGGTGCAGATCGAGGCGGGAAACCCTCGATAGCCCTTGAATGACGGAATGGCGTCCGCCTCGCGGATGAGCCGCTCGGCGAGCGCGTCGAGACGGCCGGTCGTCTGGCCGGGACGCAGCTCGGCGTGGAGCTGCTCCAGGATCGAGGCCAGGATTGCGCCGGCGTGGCGCATCCGTCCGATCTCCTCGGCCCGCTTGATGGTGACCGTCCCCACGCGCGGAATGCCCATCGGTCAGCGAGCCTCGATCATCGGGCGCACCAGTCCGAGCATCTGGGCGGTTAACCCCTCGATCGGCTGACGCCCATCGAGGCGTGTGACGATCCCTGCGCGGTCGTAGTGGTCGATCACTTCCAGCATCGGCGGCACCTGCTTCGCGAGGCGCGCCCGCACGACCTCGGGCCGGTCGTCGTCACGCTGAACGAGGGCGGTCCCGTCCTTGTCGCAGCGGCCCGGCACGCGCGGCGGATTGATCTGGTCGTGGTAGGGCGTGCTGCATTGCGGGCAGATCCAGCGGCCCGCGACGCGCCGAATCAGCTCCTCGGTCGGAACCTCGATATAGAAGACCTGTCGCACCCGTTCACCCTGCTGCGCCAGCGTCTGATCGAGTGCACGCGCCTGACCAACCGTCCGCGGAAAACCGTCGAGGATCGCGCCGGCCACCGCGGCCGGCTTGGCCAGCTCCTCCATCAACATCGCGATGGTGATCTCGTCGGGGACCAGCTCGCCGCGCTCCATGTACTCGCGCGCCTGATCGCCGAGTGGCGTGCCATCTCGCAGCGCCTGACGAAAAAGGTTGCCCGAGGCCAGGGTCGCCAGGCCAAGCTCCCGAGAGAGTGCCTCCGCCTGCGTGCCCTTGCCTGCGCCGACGGCGCCGAGCAGCACCAGGATCAGGCGGTCGCTTCGGCGAGTGCCATCGGCCCCATCGGTCACCGAATGAAGCCCTCGTAGTGGCGCATCATCATCTGAGCCTCGAGCTGCTTCATGGTCTCCACCACCACGCTGACCACGATCAGGATGCTGGTCCCGCCAAGCTGCAGCTGGCTGGTGCCGGGGATCGCGGCGGAGACGACCAGCGGCAGGATGGCGATCCCGCCCAGGAAGAGCGCACCCCCGAGCGTGATGCGATTCGTCACTCGGCCCAGGAACTCCTCGGTTGGCCGGCCTGGACGGATCCCCGGGATGAAGCCGCCGTTCTTGCGCAGGAAGTCCGCGGTCTGGTCCGGCCTGAACTGGAAGGCGGTGTAGAAGTAGGTGAAGAAGACGACCAGCACGAAATAGAGCAGCCCGTAGACAAGCAGGTTGCCCTGGTTGGTCAGGTTGTTGATGACCCACTCCGCCACGCCCTTCACCCAGCCGACGTCACTGTTGCGGAAATAGGTCGCGATCTGGCCGGGGAAGAGCAGGATGCTGATGGCGAAGATGATCGGGATCACGCCCGCCATCGTGACCTTGAGAGGCAGGTACTGGGTCTGGCCCTGGTACATGCGCCGCCCGCGCACGCGGCTGGCGTACTGCACGGGGATCCGACGCTGGCCCTCGTTGATGAATACGACCCCGGCGATGACGACGATCGCGATGATCACGAACGGGATGATGCGGGCCAGACCGTCCGGGCCGCTGATCACGGTCCCGGCCTGGTGCGGGATACGTCCCACGATGCCGGCGAAGATGATGAAGCTGATCCCGTTGCCGAGCCCCTTTTCGCTGATCAGCTCGCCCAGCCACATGAGCAGGATGGTGCCGGCCGTGAAGCTGAGCAGCAGCGAGACCGTCTGCAGGCTGAAGAGCGAGCTCTGCGGAATGACGCCCGCGCTCTGCAGCAGGACGCTGAACCCGTAGCCCTGGGCAAACGCGAGCGGCACGGTGAGGAGCCGGGTGTACTGGTTGATCTTGTTGCGGCCGTACTCGCCCTCGCGCGCCAGCTCGCCGAGGCTTGGGATGACCCCCTGCATGAGCTGCATGATGATGCTGGCGTTGATGTACGGGTTCACCCCCATGCCGATGATCGACGCCGTCGCCAGGCCGCCGCCCGAGAAGAGGTCCAGCAGGCCCAGCAGTGCGTTCGACTGGAACAGATCGGTCAGACGCGTCTGATCCACGTTTGGTACGGGCACGTTGGTGAGTGCCCGGAAGATCAGCAGGATCCCGAGCGTGAAGAGGATCTTCCGCCGGATGTCCGGCGCGCGGAAAGCGGTGACGACCGAATCGATCACGCTATGACTCGGCCTCGGCGGTGTCGACCTCTGGCGTCTCCCCGACGGCCACGTCGGGCTCGGTCGCCTGGGCGGTCAATTCGGGAAGCTCGTCAGGGTGCTCATGTGGAGGCTCTTCCGGAGCATCTTCGACGGGCAGGTTCTCGGGCCAGCTGAGCCGCTGCGCGACGCTGCCCGCGGCGGCGAGCTTCTCGAGCGCCGAGCGCGTGAACGCGTGCGCGTGAATGGTGACGCCCTTGGGCGCCTCGCCTCCGCCCAGGATCTTCAGGGGAAGCTGGCGTGTCTTCTGGTCTCGAATCAGGCGGTCGTGCTTGAGCACGTCGGGAGTGATCAGCGTGCCGGAGGCGACCTCGCTGAGCGCGGCAAGGTTGATCCCGACGTACTCCACCCGGAACCGGTTCTTGAAGCCGTGCAGCTTCGGGGTTCGCACGTGAAGGGGTGTCTGGCCACCCTCGAACCAGGCCGGGATCGACGCGCCGGCTCTCGACTTCTGGCCCTTTGTGCCGCGTCCCGCGGTCTTGCCGCGGCCCGATCCATGCCCTCGGCCCACCCGGCGCGAGGGCTTGTTCGATCCGGCGGCGGGATGCAGATCATGGAGCTTCACTTCGCGGATCCTCCTTCCGTGGCCGATCCCGCCGAAGGCTCCTCGACCTTCAGCAGGAACGCGACGCGTCGCAGCATCCCGCGATTCTCGGGCGTGTCGGCGACCTCGACCGTCTGGTGCAGCCGATGTAGCCCTAACGCCTGGATCGTTCCGCGCGCCCCGGCCTTATGTCCGATGGTTGACCGGATCCAGGTGACGCGCAGTCGCTGAGCCGCCTTCTCTGCTCGGTCAGCGGCCACGGCCACCCCCCGATCCGGTAAAGGTGTGAGGCCGCTCGACGTACTCGTGCGGTGTGCGCGCCGCCTCCGCGGCACGCTTCCCGAGCAGCTGCTCGGCGGTCTTGCCGCGCCGGCCCGCGATCTCATCGGCGGAATGGAGGCCGCGGAGGGCCTCCATGGTGGCCTGCACGACGTTCACCGGGTTCGTGCTTCCCATCGTCTTGCTGAGCAGGTCGCGGATGCCCGCCGCCTCCACGACGGCCCGCACCGAGCCGCCCGCGATCACGCCCGTCCCGGCCGAGGCGGGCTTGAGCAGCACGTTCGAAGCGCCGAACCGGAAGCGGATCTCGTGCGGAATCGTGGCGCCGACCAGTGGCACGCGGGTCAGGTTCTTCTTCGCATCCTCGACCCCCTTGCGGATCGCCTCCGGCACCTCGCCCGCCTTGCCAAGCCCGGCGCCGACGATGCCGTTGCCGTCTCCGACCACCACGACCGCGCTGAAGCTGAAGCGTCGGCCTCCTTTGACCACCTTGGCGACCCGGTTGATCTGGACGACCTTCTCTTCCAAGCTCAGCTTCGAGCCATCGATTCTTGCCATGCGAGCTCCTTTCGCTCTACAGCTCGAGGCCGCCCTCGCGGGCGCCCTCGGCGAGCGAGCGGACCCGCCCGTGATACCGATACCCGCCGCGATCGAGCACCACCTGCCGGACTCCGGCGGCCCTCGCCCGCTGGGCGACGGCCTTGCCCACCGCGTGGGCGGGCTCGAGCTTGCCGGCCCCCCCGCCGAGCGAGGGCTCACGGCTCGATGCCGCGGCCAGGGTTTGCCCGGTGGTGTCGTCGATGACCTGGGCGTAGATGAACTTCGTGCTGCGGAACACGTTGAGGCGTGGCCGCTCCGCGCTGCCCTCGATGCGGAGCCGGATTCGCTCGTGCCGCTTGCGACGCAGCCCGTCACGCGATTCAGACTTGATCATTGCCTAGGTCCCGCCCCCAACCTTGCCGGCCTTGCCCGCCTTGCGGAGGACCTGCTCGCCGGAGTACCGAATCCCCTTCCCCTTGTAAGGCTCCGGCTTCCGCTTAGAGCGAATCCGCGCGGCCACGTGTCCCACGAGCTCCTTGTCCGCCCCGAAGACCGCGAGGCGGGTGGGGGTCTCGACCCGGAACTCGATCCCGGCGGGCGGGATGATCTCGACCGGGTGGGAATAGCCGAGCGCGAGGACGAGCTTCTCCCCCTGCAGCTGTGCCCGATAGCCGACCCCGCTGATCTCGAGTCCCTTCGTGAAGCCGCTGGTCACGCCAGTGACCATGTTGTTGACGAGCGTCCGCGTCAACCCGTGGAGGGCCCGGTGGCGTGGCTCGTCGGAGGGGCGCACGACGCGCAGCTCGCCGTCGCCGCGCTCCAGCTTCATCTCGGGGTGGATGTCGCGCTCCAGCTGGCCGAGTGGCCCTTTGACGCGCAGGGTGCGACCCGTCTGGTCGATCTCGACTCCCTGGGGGAGCGTGATCGGCAGTCGACCGATACGTGACATCGCTTCGCTCCCTTACCAGACGTAGCAGAGCACCTCGCCGCCGAGATTCAGCTTCCGGGCCTGCGACCCGGTCATGATCCCGCGGGAGGTGGAAAGAATGGCCAACCCCAAGCCGCCGAGGACTCGAGGGATCTCGGTCTTGCGGGCGTAGACTCGCAGCCCGGGCTTGCTGATGCGCTTCAGCCCTGAAACCACCGGCGTCCGTCCCTCGACGTACTTGAGGCGGACCAGGAGCTGATCCTGGACGCCGTTCGGCTGCGTTTCGTAGCCATCGATGAAGCCCTCCTCGACGAGGATGCGCGCGATCTCGCGCTTCACCTTTGACGAGGGAAGAGTCAGCTCACGATGCCGCGCGGCGCTCGCATTGCGGATTCGCGTCAGCATGTCGGCGATCGGGTCGGTTACGTTCATCTCGGTCTGTCGCCTCCTCGGCGGCGGTTCGCGCCACGCACGTGAGCGTGGTTGGCGCCTGCCGCTGATGGTGCCGCCGCGAGGCGGCAATCGGTTTGCACTACCAGCTTGACTTGGTGACTCCCGGCAGGAAGCCCTCCAGGGCCCGCTCCCGGAAGCAGATTCGGCACAGGGCGAACCGCCGCATGTAGCCCCGCGGGCGGCCACAGACCGAGCAGCGGTTGTGCTGCTGGACCGGGAACCGCGGGGGACGCATCGACTTCGCAATCTTGGATTTCTTGGCCACGGTGTCCTTTCTTGCCTAGCTCGCCTGGAACGGCATGCCGAGCAGCTGGAGAAGCAGGCGCCCCTCCTCATCGGTGCGTGCCGTGGTCACGATGCTGACCTCCAGCCCGCGAAGGCGATCGATCTTGTCGTAATCGATTTCCGGGTAGACGAGCTGCTCCCGCAGCCCCAGGCTGAAATTGCCGCGGCCGTCGAACGAGCGGGTTGGGATTCCGCGGAAGTCGCGGATCCTCGGCAGAGCAAGGTTCATGGTGCGCTCTAGGAAGTCGTACATGCGCTGGCCGCGCAGCGTCACCTTGGCGCCGATCGGCATCCCGGTCCGCAGCCGAAACTGCGCAATCGAGCGCTTGGCCCGAGTCACGATCGGCTTCTGGCCGGTGATGGTCGCCAGGTCACCCACCGCGGCGTCGAGCGCCTTCGCGTTCTGAATCGCCTCGCCAAGGCCGATATTGACGACCACCTTCTCGAGCCGCGGCACCTGCATCGGGTTGGCATAGCTGAACTCCCGACGCATGGTCGGCACGACCTCATCGTGGTAGCGCCGGCGCAGCCCGTGATACTCCGGCCGTCGGAACCCAGCGGTCCCCGTCTGCGCCAGCGGCCTGGAGGCTGTCGCCCGCTTCGCGGTCGACTTCTGCTCCGGAGCGCTCTGCGCTTCGCTCCCGGCCGCAGCCTTCAGCGCCGCTGCCGCACGGCTGCGGGTCGCCTTCTTCTCCTCGGGGCTCACTGGCTCGCCTCGATCTGCTCTCCGCAGCGCTTGCAGACGCGGACCAGCCGACGCTCCTCGCCCTCGAGGTGCTGGTGCGCGACGCGCGTCGGCTTTCCGCAGCGCGGGCAGACGACCTGGACGTTGCTGATCTCGAGCGGCATCGGCACGTCGAGAATGCCGGCCTGCTGGGTCCGCG
>JALYSK010000039.1 GCA_030854805.1 Chloroflexota bacterium
TCGCAGGGTCCTGCGAACGTCGTTGGCCAGATCCTGTCCGCGGCTGCCGATCAGGTGTCGAGGGCGGTCCAGCCGGCCGCCGTCGCCGCGGTGGCGACGACGTTCACCTTCCCGCTGGCATTGATGCTCGCCGTGCTTCTCTTCCTGCTCGTCCAGAACCGCGTCGATGAGCGCGATCCGAAGCTTCGAGTGGCTCCCCATACGGCCGGCGACACGGTCGTGAAGTACAAGGATGAGGTGGACCTGTGATCCAGAGCCACGACCGGACCGATTACACCGCCCTCAGCGACCGGATGGCCTACCTGCTGCTGATGCGGGTGGCGCTCGCGACGATGGTGCTCACCTGGAGCGCGATTCGTCCGGAAGCGCTAGGGGTGCCCTTCCACGTGCTTGCCGCGCTGACCGCTGGGTACCTTTTCGCGTCCGCTGCGGCGGAATGGGCGCGCCACCGCGCGGGACAGCTTGGTTACGCCGTGCTCAGCGTCCTGCTCATTGTCGACGGGATTTACCTCGCCTACGCGATGTACGCCACCGGCGGAACGCAGAGCCCGATGCGCTTCCTGATCTACCTGCACCTTGTCGCGGTCTCTCTGCTTGCCTCATACCGAACCGGGCTCAAGATCGCGCTCTGGCATTCGCTCCTCTTCTTCGTCGTGCTCTACGCCCAGGCCGCTCAGCTGCTTCCCGCGGTCGACGTGATGCCCGGCAAAGAGGTCGTGTTCGATAGCCTGCCGGTGCTCAATGTGACGGCCTTCTGGATCTTTGCGCTGGCCACATCGATCTTCTCGGCCATGAACGAGCGGGAGCTCCGACAGCGCCGCACCGACCTCCAAGCGCTCGTCAACGTCGGGGCCCTCCTCGACGACGTGGGCGACCCGGTCCACCAGGCGCGCATCGTCCTCGACGGCCTGGCGGAGCAGTCCGGCTTCAAGCGTGGCCTGGTGATCGGGGCCTCCGACGGCAACCTGGTGGTGCTGGCGTCGCGGGGCGCGGTCGAGACGCCGAGCTTGCCCGTCGCCGCGGACGCGATCATCGCGACCGCGTGGGAGCGCCGCGAAGTTCTGCCTGTGAAGCAACTTTCGCAGGAGCGCAATCCTCTCCTGGCGGAGGCGCTGCCGAACGTCCGTAACCTGCTGGTGGCACCCATGATCGCGGACGGCCGAGCCGTGGGAGCAATCGTGGTGGAGCATCGGTCCCGCTCGCTGTTCGGCGTCGAGCGTCGTGTCACCTCCATCCTGGCGCAGTTCGCGTCTCTGGCGGCCCTCAACCTGCGCAACGCCGTCCTGCTGCGTCACGTGCAGGATCTCGCCGAGCGCGACTCGCTGACCGGGGCCGCCAACCGACGCATGTTCCAGGTCGCCCTCGAGCGCGTACTCGACCGCCCCGACGACGGAGCCGATCCCGCCTCACCGGTCACCGCGGTTCTGTTCATCGATCTCGACGACTTCAAGATCGTGAATGACACGCTCGGTCACGCGGCCGGGGACGCACTGCTGGTGGCCGTCACCCATCGCATCTCCGGGCTGGTCCGCGAGAAGGACCTGGTCGCGCGCCTGGGCGGCGATGAGTTCGCCATCCTGAGCGATGATGACGCCGAGCTGAATCGTTCTCGCGCCATGGCGGAGCGCCTGGTGCGCGAGTTGCGCCATCCCTACCTCATCGGAGAGCAGACGGTGACGGTCACCGCCAGCATCGGGATCGCGACGGCGCGTGCCGCGGGGGAGACGGCCGAAGTCGTGCGCAATGCGGACGTGGCGATGTACATGGCCAAGGCGAACGGAAAGTCCGGATTCGCCATCTTCGATCCCGGGATGCATGCCGCCATCCGTGAGCGTCACGAGCTGGGTGCCCAGCTGCAGCGGGCCGTCGAGCTCAATCAGCTGCGGCTCGTGTATCAGCCGATCGTGGCCCTCGAGTCGGGCCGCATCGCCGGCCTGGAGGCGCTCGTGCGCTGGGAGCATCCGGAGCGCGGGCTCGTAGCGCCAGGGGAGTTCATCGAGATCGCCGAGGCGAACGGCGCCATCCTGCCGATCGGTGCGTGGGTCCTGCGCGAGGCCTGCCAGCATGCGGCGACCTGGCGACGCTCGGGGATCACGCCCCAGAGCATGTTCATTGCGGTCAACGTATCCGCTCGCGAAATCCAGCAGCCCGGGTTCGTCAACGCCGTGCGCGAGACGCTCGCGTGGGCGGAGATGCCAGCCCACCTGCTCATGCTCGAGATCACGGAGACGGCGCTGCTGCGCGCCACACTCTCGACGATCTCGACCCTCGAGTCGCTGCGCGAGCTCGGAGTACGCGTGGTGATCGACGACTTCGGCACCGGCTACTTCTCGCTCAGCCACCTGCGCCAGTTCCCGATCGACGTGCTGAAGGTCGCGAGCGAATTTGTTCAGATCTCCGAGGGCGACTCCCGCTCGTCAGCCCTGGCCGGCGGGATCGTCGCGCTCAGCCAGTCGCTCAACATCGTCACGGTGGCGGAGGGGATCGAAACGATCGAGCAGGCCCACCGCATGCGCGCCATGGGCTGCACGTACGGGCAGGGCTACTACTTCGCCCACCCACTGGCGGAAGCGCAGATCGAGGGCGGCGGGCAGTGGCTCGAGACTGCGGTGCACGAGGAGCGCGCGGAGCGCGCGCCGCGACGTATCGGGACTCACCCAGCCGCCTCCGTCGACCCGGCGGCTGCCTGAGCGAGCCCTGCACTTGCCGGGTCCATCGGTTCGCTGTACGCTCCGGATACCTTGACTGAGATCAACGCCCCGATCTGCGCCCGCTGCACCCGCTGCTGCATCTGTCCGTAGGCGGGAGGAGCTCCGCTCCCGCTCGTACGGCGCGCAACCGTCTCGGTTGTTGGTCCTCGGCCCTCCTTCCGCCCTCGTTCCTTCCTTCATCCGGCCTGCCCGGCCACCTGGAGCACCACCCATGTCAGCTCACCACTCCCGAACCGCCGATCCGTATCGCGACCTCGACGTCATCGACTCTCGAGCGCCGCGTTTCAACCAGACGACCGTCGGCCTGGTATCACTGCTCGCCGTCCTCACCCCCTGGTGGCCGCTGCTGGCGCTGCTCGCCGCACAGCTGGCGATCGGCCTGCGCTTCGGCCGTCGTTACTGCCTCGCCTGCGTGGCCTATTTCGAAATCGTCCAGCCGCGCTTCGGCGAGGGCCCCATCGAGGACTCGCGCCCACCGCGCTTCGCGAACCTGGTGGGCCTGTTCGTCCTGACGGGCGCATCGGCTTCGTACCTGTTCGGGCTCCCGACTGTCGGTGCAGCCCTTGGGCTGCTGGTCAGCGGCCTCGCACTCCTGGCGGCGGTCACCGGCTTCTGCGCCGGCTGCCAGCTTTACCGCCTGGGCGCACGATTCCGGGGCATCCGCGGCCACGAGCTGCGCCGGATCGAGCTCGCGGAGGTCGGCGTCGGAGAGCCTGTGGGTGACACGATCGTGGCCTTCGGCCACCCGTTGTGCACCGACTGCACGAACCTGCTCGAGGAACTTCGGGCCGCCGGCCGGCGCTTCGTGAACGTGGATGTTCGGGCGCGACCGGAGCTTGCCCGCAAGTACGGGATCGTGCTCGTGCCCACCGCCGTGGAGGTGGCCGCCGACGGTCGGGTCATCTCCCGCCTGGCCGGCTGACGCTGATGAGGTCCGCCTCTGGCAAGGCCTCCTCCTTCACCGAATCGGTCATTCGCGAGATGACGCGCCTGGCGATCGCCCACGGCGCCGTGAACCTCGCCCAGGGGATGCCGGACTTCGCTTGCCCACCCGAGCTCAAGGAAGCCGCCTGCGCCGCCATCCAGGCCGACCTCAACCAGTACGCCATCACCTGGGGCGCTGCCGACCTGCGCACAGCAATCGCCGCCAAGACGGCGCACCACTATCCCGATTGGCACGTCGACCCACAGACCGATGTGACCGTCACGTGCGGCGCCACCGAGGGGATGATCGCCTCGATGCTGGCCCTGCTCGATCCTGGCGATGAGCTGATTGTGTTCGAGCCGTTCTACGAGAACTACGGGCCCGATGCCATCCTCTGCGGCGCCATCCCGCGCTACGTGGCTCTTCACGAACCGGACTGGTCCTTCGACGAGAGGGAACTGCGAACCGCGTTCGGGCCTCGCACGCGAGGGATCGTCCTGAACTCGCCGCACAACCCGACCGGCAAGGTCTTCTCCCGCTCGGAGCTCGAGTTCATCACCAAACTCTGCGTCGAGCATGACGTCGTGGCCTTTACCGATGAGATCTACGAGCACATCGTCTATTCCGGGTCGCACATCCCGCTGGCCACGCTGCCAGGCATGGCCGAGCGGACGGTCGCCGTCAACTCGCTCTCGAAGACCTACTCGGTGACCGGCTGGCGGGTCGGCTGGGTTATTGCGCCCGCCACGCTGACAAACGCCATCCGCAAGGTCCATGACTTCCTGACCGTCGGAGCGGCCGCTCCACTTCAGGCCGCGGGGGCGGTAGCGCTCTCTCTGCCGGATGTCTACTACCCGGACCTCGCCGCAACCTACCGGGAGCGGCGTGACCTGCTCGTCAGTGGATTGGATGCGGCTGGGTTCCGCACCTTCGCTCCAGATGGGGCGTACTACGTGATGGCCGACATCTCCCCCCTGACCGATGCCGACGACATCACGTTTGCGCGCGCACTGACCGTCGCCCCCGGGGTCGCCAGCGTGCCGGCCTCATCGTTCTACTCGCACCCCGCGCTGGGCCGCACCAAGGTCCGCTTCGCGTTCCCGAAGGGGCTCGAGACGCTGCGCGTCGCCGTCGACAGGCTCGCGTCCCTCGCCCACTGAGCGCGAGGCAACTCAAACGGGGAGCCGCGTTCGGCCAGCCAGCTATGACCAGGAGTGATGAGTTCGCGGTATTCGCGGTCGATTCAGCCTGACGCAGGCCCCAATGATCACCCCAGGTCATCAAATGGAGATTCTGGGGCCCGAACCTCTCCGAATCGCGCGAACATACGACCTGGGGTAATACCCAAGGCAGGAAACCAGCCACCAGGGCGCGCGTCAGAGGCGTTCGTGCAGCACGGGTGCACGAAAGGGCCACGCGGCCCGCCGCACCGCCGTGCCGGCCTGAACCGCACGTCGCGGGGCCCCAATTCATGACAGGTTCTGTCGTGTACTCGTCCTACGCTGTGGTCATACCAAACAACGAGGGACCCACCGAGCCGCGGGTCTGGAGCAGCAGGAGCAGGCTGACAAGTCGCGAGGCACGCATCGGCTCATCAGGATAGACCGATTGATGCGAGAAGTTGTCTTGTTAGTGTCGCTTCGCCTTCTGGCGGGGCATGTCGGGTCCCGCGGTCAGGGCCTCGCTGATCGCTCGGCGCGCGCGGAAGGCGGATGGGTACGACTCGCGGGAGCGTACGCCGTCAGTGGTGCGGTAATACCAGCTGCGTTCGACCGGGACAAAGAAGATCTCGTGGCCCTGGTATTCCTCGGATGGCTGCTCCGCGACGAGGACCTTTGCGGAGCGGGCGGACGCGTTGGCGGCGCATCGGCCGCAGCGGGAAGTGATGATGCCGTGGGGACAGGTGCGACATGCGGCGCAGTGCTCAGGGACGAAGCCGTGGATGCATTCCGGGGTCATTGATATTCCTGCTAGGGCCACCAGCGTACAGCACCGGGCGGTAAGGCATACTGACCCGTTTGGCTAGATCCCACCGCTGAATGTGTCGCACGTTGCCTGATCGCCGCTCTTGAGGCCCACGCCGAACCACTTCCGCCGCTGCTGTGACGTCCCATGGGTCCAGGTCTCCGGATTCACCTGTCCCTGCGTCTGCTGCTGGATCCGGTCATCGCCGACTGCGGACGCCGCGTCGAGCGCCTGGTTGACCTGGTCCTGGGTGATCGGCTCCAGGAAGCCGGTCTCCACGGCGTGCTTGGCCCACACGCCGGAATAACAGTCGGCCTGCAGCTCGGTCCGCACCGAGGCGCTCTCCGGGCCGGTCTCCGTCCCCGGTTGAAGCTGGCCGCCGAGGTTCTGGACGTGGTGCCCGTACTCGTGGGCGACGACATACGCTTCCGCCATTGGGCCGCCCTGTGCGCCGAAGCGGGTATGCAGCTCGTCGAAGAAGCCCAGGTCGATGTAGACCGACTGGTCGGTCGGGCAGTAGAAGGGCCCGACCTGGCTGGAGGCGGTGCCGCAGCCGGTGTTGACGGCATCGCTAAAGAAGGTGGTCGGAGCCTCCTGGTAGTTCGGGACGTTCTGGCTCCAGTACGCCTGCACGCTGTTCACGTAGCCGATGATGCGGCAGTCATCGCGCTGGTTGGCGTCCGCGCCGGTCTTGCATTCCTGGCTCAGGTCGTTGGCCTGCCCGGTCCCGACTGTGACGTTGGTCAGCCGATCGAGCGGGAAGCTCGAGGGATCGCCGCCGAGCAGCGTGATCACCAGGTAGGCGACCAGCGCCACGGCGCCCAGGCCGCCGCCGACAGCGGCCGCGCTGCTGCCCCGCATGTCGCGCACCTGCCTGGGATCCAGGCGTGCGCCCTTTCTGAACGTCATCCTTACCCTCCTTGCGCCACCCCGCAACGCATGAGCGGCCAAGCGTGCGAACGCAAGTCTCGGGCCAGGCGGACCCCGTACGGACTCGGTCGCCGGGACCGGTCCACGGCGCTGCGACCATCGACCTTGGGCTGCCGTGCTCTGCAATGCGTGGGGCCGCGGTAACATTTCTGCAGGAGCCTCGCTCGAGAAGGGAGCGAGCGTTTCCTCGTATGGGAGGCGATGGGATGGGCGCGCGCAAAGTTGCCGGCGACATCGGCAGGGGCGTCGGCAGACGGGTGGGCAAGGTCGCATTGACGGTCGCGGACGCGGCCGGCACCGTCGTGGATGCGGCGGGAACTGTCGTGGATGCGGCCGGAGCCGCGGCGGGAACTGTCGTGGATGCGGCGGGAACTGTCGTGGATGCCGGTAAGAGCATGATCCAGGGCATCGGCGAGACCAAGCCGAAGCCGCGCAGCGGCCGAACCACCTCGAAACCCGCCCCTGCTTCCACGCGCAAGAGCAAGGCGACGCCGGCAAAGAGCGCGAGCACGAAGCCGATCCCTGCCAAGAGCTCAGCCTCGAAGTCACGACCCGCCAAGGCTCCCAGCCCGAAACGTTCTGGCGGAACAGGTCGCAAGCGCACCGGCTCATCGGACGGCGGCGGGGTCTAGGCCGCGAGCGCCTCCGTGAGGGAGGGCATGGTCAGCACGGCGAGGAGAGCCCCGGCGAGGACGAGCCCGATCAGGAAGGCCGGCTGCCAGCCACCGGCGATCGTAGCGATGAAGATCGAGACCACCATCACCAGCTGCAGGACGGCGGTGAAGGTGTGGGCCGATCGGCGGCGGCGGTACGCCTTGCGCGCGGCGACATAGGCGGCGATCGCGAGGAGCAGCAGGCCGGCGGCGGCGAATTGCAGCGCAACCATGCTCTCGCCGGCCGTCGGAGCCAGCATGCTGAGGAAGACGCAGGCACCCAGCGCAACGGCGCTTTCGATGCCGAGCAGCGCGGTGAGCAGCACCACCGAGGCCGGTCGGGGCGGCGTTGCCGGCGGGACGTAGGTCGCCTTCATGGACCGTAGTCTCCGGTAGCGCGCATGGCAGCGCAAGTGGCGATCGCTCACCCCCGCGCGTGCGGTCACTCGGTCCGGCGGTAGGCCACGACCTCCCAGAAGCCGGCCCGCTGGCGGGTGATCGGCGCAAATCCGCCCCCGGCCAGCAGCCCGTCGACCAGCGAGGAGCGGTGGACGTAGAAGCGCATCCGCCGCCGCATCATCCACATGAGCTTATTGAGGATGGCCGCTCCGGCTCTCGTCCACCATCGGTCGACTGGTGCGACCAGGCCGTAGAGGCGTCGAGCGCGCGCAGCAGAGAGACCGATCAATGCCCGGACGTTCGGATAGCAGCAGATGACGCGGTCGAGCGTCACCACGTCGGCGGCCTGGATATCGGGAGCGAGCTGCACGAAGTCGCCGAACCTGAATTCGACCCGGTCGGCATACCCACGCCTCGCCGATTCCTCACGAGCCACTTCGATGAATGCGGACGAGTAATCGACATCGAGCGCCCGCGCGGCACCCGCAGCGAGCAGTCCGTTGAAGATGGCGCCCACCCCCGCGCCGATATCGATCAGCTCCGCGTCCTCCACGCCGGCCTCGGTCAAGGCGTTGATCAGCTGTCTCGCCGCGGCGGAGGGGCCGCCGGTTCGGTAGAGCTCGAGGTCATGCTGCGCCTCGTGCGCATCGAACAGCTCGGCGAAGGCGGGTCCGCAGCAGGGGAGCCGCTCGGGATCCATCAGTGGCCCTCTGCAACAGTCACCATGATCCCGGCTGCGGACTCGCATTCGGCACGTGTGACGTCGAGGTGCGTGACGGCTCGAACGAGGGTTGCCGTGAACGCGTTGAGCAGGACACCACGCTCCCGACAGGTCGCCACGAACGCAGCGGCGTCGCGGACCGTGAAGACCACGATGTTCGTCTCCACGCGCGCCGGGTCGAGCCCGATGGCGCCGCTCTCCGCCAGCCGTTCCGCCAACAGGCTCGCATTGGCGTGATCTTCGGCCAGCCGGTCGACGTTGTGCGACAGGGCGTAGCTGCCGGCCGCCGCCAGGATGCCGACTTGACGCATCGCTCCGCCCTGCATGCGCCGATAGCGGACGCCCCCGCTGATCAGCTCGCGCGGCCCTGCGAGCATCGAGCCACCTGGCGCGCCCAGACCCTTCGAGAGAGACAGCCCCACCAGGTCGAACGGCTCGGCGAGCTCGTTCGCTCGGAGCCCGAGAGCGACCGCCGCATTTAGCAGCCGGGCGCCGTCGAGGTAGCAAGCCACGTTGCGGGTGTGAGCCGAGCGGCAGATCGCGATCGCATCGGCCTGGGGAAAGACGACGCCGCCCGCACGGTTGTGCGTGTTCTCGATGATGACGACCGTGGTTGGCGGATAGATGAGGTGCCCGGGCGGCTTGTAGGCGGACTCGAAGTCATCCGCCGTGAACGTCCCAAGGGTGCCGACGCTGGTGAGCTGAACACCGGTGTTGGCGGCAGCCGCCCCCGTCTCGTGCAGAACGATGTGCGCTTCGTGGGGAACGACCACGTCGTCACCCGCGCGAGCCAGCGTTCGGAGGGCGACCTGGTTGGTCATCGTGCCGGTGGGCAGGAAGAGGGCAGCCTCCTTGCCAAGCAGCTGGGCGACTTCCTTCTGGAGCCGATTGACGCTGGGATCCTCGCCGTACTGGTCGTCACCCACCTCCGCCTTCGCCATCGCCCGGCGCATGCCAGGGGAGGGAAGCGTCACCGTGTCCGACCGCAGGTCGATCCGCATCTGTGCTCCGTAGCGTGCCACAACGTTCCGGCGCTGCGACCCTCGCGGTATCAGGGCAGCGCGAAGCCCGGCTGCCAGGACGCGGGCGTGATCGTGGCCGACCCCGAGATGGTGGCCTGCGCCACCGCGTCGCCACCGTCGATCGGGGCACGGAGAAGCTGGGCCGCGCCGCCGGATGACCGCACGATCAGCACCTGGCGTCCGTCGGGCGACCAGCCTGCGAACCTGCCAGGTATGACCACCGTCTCGACCGATGGATCGGCCGCCGCAACAACATGGGTACGGGCATCGGCCGGGCCACCATCGCCGCGCTCGCTATAGGCGATCAGGCGACCATCCGGAGACCAGGCCGCGATGTCGCCGCCGGCGATCCGCCGCGGGCTGGCGCCGTCGGCGCCCATCAGCCGCACCTCGTTCCCCTCCGCTCCGCCGAGGAAGAGGAGCTGCCTGCCGTCGGCCGACCAGAGCGGGTCGTGCCCTTCTGCCAACGCCTGCTGCTGCCCGCCGTCCGCCGCCGCCACCAGGATCGCGGACTTGACTTCGACGCTGTTGAGCTGAATCCCGGAGTAGGCGATCCGCTTCCCGTCGGGCGACCACGCCGCTCGGCCGGCCTGGAACCAGGGTCCGTTCAGGGTCACCGAGCTGATGGCCCCGCCGGCACGGCCGACCGACTGCACCTCCCAAGGCCCGGAGGGTCCGCATGGACCGCACGCCTGCGGCGCGCGGTTCGCGCTGAACGTGAGCCGCGAGGAGTCGGGTGACCAGGCGGGTGCAGAGC
>JALYSK010000066.1 GCA_030854805.1 Chloroflexota bacterium
GGCAAAGCGAGTCCGCATGCGCGACCATCAGGTGCGGCTGCTTGGCACGACCACCGCGCCGGAAGCCTTTGTGGCCGGACCGTTCCGGCCCGCCATCTTCGTCTCGAGAGCGCTCCTCGACGTCCTCGATCTCGAAGAGCTGGAGGCCGTCCTGCTCCACGAGGAGCACCATCGACGCACCCGCGCACCCCTGCGAGGGCTGGCACTGGCGTGCTGGTCGCGGCTGGTCGGCCGGCTCCCGGCGATCCGACGCTGGATCGACCGTCGGGTTGCCCAGCTGGAGATCGAGGCCGATCGCTACGCCCTGGCCGCTGGGGCGAGCTCGGCGGCGATGGCCTCCGCCTTGATCAAGTGCGATCGCAGCATGTCCCCGACGGGGATCGGCTTCGCGTCGGTGGCGGACATCCGGCTGCGCCAGCTGTTGGGTGGCGGCGATCCGGCGCACGATCCCGCCGCCGCTCCGGTTGAATGGCTGGCGCCCATGCTGCTGGCGCTGGGCCTCGCTGCCTGCCATCTATTCGGCTGAGAGCGCCGCAAGACCACTACGGCTCGACCGGGCCCAGCAGCTGCTCGAGCACTTTGGCCATGTCGCTCGGCGGAAGCTCGCCCGGGACTTCGTGCACCACCGTGCCGCCAGGCCTGACGAAATAGTGTCGCGGCAGGCCGAACTGCGGGCTCCAACGGTAGAAATTCTCGAGGGTCGGATCGAGCAGGATGGGGTACTTGATGTCGTAACGCTCGACGAAGTTGCGGGCCGCGGACGGTTCCTCGCCGAAGTCAACGCCCAGGATCAGCAGCCGATCCCCGTACGCTTCGGCCAGGCGCTGCATCATCGGCATCTCGGTGCGGCACGGAGGGCACCACGTCGCCCAGAAGTTGACCCATATCAGCCGGTCCCCGCCGTCCGCCAAAGTCCGGCGTCTCCCGTCGAGGTCGGCAGCCTCCAGGCTCGGAGCCGCGCTCCCGACTAGGCTGCCATGGCCCGCCGAGGAGGTGCGGCCGATGGGCAGCAGCACGAGGACCAGCAGAACGCCTGCGAGGACCGCCAGCCCCGCCGCCCACAGCAACGAGGCGCGCGGGGCGCGGCGCCGCGGCCGATCGATCGAGGTCGTCATGCGCGATCGGCTTGCTGAGCGACCGCACCTGCGACGACGCTCGACACACGGCGCAGCTCAGCGCGGACATCGTCGAAGCGTTCGCCGCGCACGCGGACGACGAGCTTACCTTTCGCCGCCCGCAGATCGAGCCGTCGTCGGGGAAGATAAAACGCGACCGCCTGCGCACCAGCGAGCACAAAGCCGCCGGTGAAGAGGAGGCCGATCCCGGGGTCGCGGCGGCTCAGAAACGTCACGTAAGCGCCGAAGCCGCCCAGGGTGACCTGCGTCGGCCCCAGCCGGCGGCGCTCGCCCGGACTCAGGAGGGCCGTGTCGTTCATACCGTGCTGATCAGCGGCCGTCAGCCAGGCCCGGCTGGCATCGGCATCGGCGAGCTCCACGCCGATCGTCGTGCCAAGCGACGGCAGCTCGACGAATGGGGCGCGGCTGCCGGTTGGGCTGCCGCCAAGTGCCACCCAGCCATCGAACAGTGTCCGACCTCCAAGATCCTCGACTCGCAGCTTGACCGCGGGGCCATACGTCCAGGCGTGGACCAGGTAGCCGTCGAAGTCTCCCGGAGCGTTCACCTGCAGGACCTTGGAGCCAACCATCTGGCCATTACGGATGAACGTCACGTGCGTGTCGAAGCGCAGGGGTCGACCACGCGCGTCGAACTTGGCGTCGAGTCCGTCGAAACGGACCGCCGAGGTCAGTCCCCGGCGTGGTGCGGCGAGCAGCGACTGCTCGCCGGGGAACAATCCGAAGCGAGTCTCCTCGGCGAACGCCGTGCCGAGCGCAGCACCGACGATGAGCAGCACCAGGCTGAGGTGGCTGGCGATGGCGGCGAAGCGCGACCACCCGCGCCTGGTGCCGGCGACCCGCCAGCCCTGTGCGGTCGGATGCTCGGCGAGCCGGTATCCGGCTGAGCCGAGAGCGGCCACCAGCCTGGGACGATCTGCGGCGGTCAGATCCCGGGCGATGGGGATCTCACCGGCCAACACGTCTCGGCTGGTGGCGAGCGGAACCGGCCGCCGCCACTCCCGCCAGACGGGTGGAACGCGCACCCCGACTGCGGCCACGCCGCTGATCAGGATGGCGCCGACGAGCACCACATACGGTGGGCTGTCGAGCACCCAGCGCCAGTCGGTGCGCGCCGCTGCCAGCAGGTTCACGACCCCGCCGCCGACCAGCAAGCAGACCCCGAACCGCGCGTCGCCGAGCGTGCGGAGGAGCCGGTCGGTGCGGCGCACCAGACGATCGATAGCCGGCTGAGGGCGCAGGCTTGACGCGCGAAACATCGGCTCGGTGCCCTAGACCCCGGAGTAGCTGTGCTGCCCGGGGATCACGAGATTGGCCGCCAGATAGGTGAACAGCACCGCGCCGAAGCCGGCGACCAGGAACCATGCCGCGCCGGACCCCCAGCCATCGCGACGGCCGCCTAAATGGAGATAGGCCGCGTACACGAACCAGGTCGCCGCTGCCGCCAGCTCCTTGGGATCGTTGTTCCAGTACGAGCGCCAGGCGAGGTTGGCCCACGCCGCGCCGAGGACGATGGCCAGGGTCAGCACCGGCATCCCCAGCAGCACGCTGCGGTACGCCGCGGCGCGGCAGATTGCCGCTCGCGGCAGCCAGGCGAGCCGGTCGCCACGCCAGCGCTGCACGAGCTCGCCCACCGCCGCTGCACCCGCGATCGCGGCGATGCCGTACGCCAGCATGGCGCTCCCGACGTGGACGGTGAGGAAGAACGGTGTCTGCAGCGCGGGCGGCAGGGGAACGACTTCGGCGGGCAGGGTCAGGCTGTAGGCCAGCAACCCCGCCGCGGGCAGGGCGACCAGCGGTGCCAGCGAGCGGATCGGCAGCCGCCGCTCGAGCCCGAGATAGCCCGCCAGAATGACAGCGGCGAAGGCCTGGTTGAACTCGTACATGTTCGACCATGGCGCGTGGCCGGTGGCGAGGGCGCGCAGCACGAGGGCGGCGATCAGGAGGATCAAGCCCAAGATCAGTGCGGACGTGATAGTCGAGGCGAGCGATGTCGTGTCCCCCGGTTGCCGTAGAGAGGCGCCGCTTGCCGCCACCGCCGGCCGCAGCTCGATCCACACGGCAGATCCCACGCCGATGGCGATCGCACCCACCAGGCTGAGGAGTGCCGCCACGAGCAGGGCGGGCGCGAGCGTCACCATCGGACCGGGGCAGCCATGGAATGCATCGGTGCAATGACGGCCTGCGCCGGTTGTGAGTTGCGGACGCCCTCGCTCAGATGGTCCATGTGAAGAGACTGGCCATGCGAGTGAAGGCGTTGAGATAGATCAGGATCCCCATCGCGGCGATGAACAGGCCGGCGGTGATCTCAACCGGCCGGTGCCAGCGCCGCAGCGCGACCATGATCGGGCGCAGCTGCGGAAGGGCGACGGCGGCGAGCACGAATGGCAGCGCCAGGCCCAACGAATACGAGGACAGCAACAGGGCGGCGGCGCCGACGTCCTGGCTGGAGGCTCCCATCGTCAAGATGGCCCCCAGTACCGGCCCGATGCACGGGCTCCACCCCAGGGCGAACAGCGCACCGAGCAAGACGGAGCGCGCGGAGCGCCCGTCCGGCAGCGCCTCCAGGCGGAACCTGAAGTCCACGCGGGACAGAATCGGACCGAAGACGCCTGTCACGGCGAGGCCCATCGCGACCACAAGCAAGCCGGTCGCCTCGCGGGCGTGGGGGATGAGCCGGAATAGGTTCGCACCCAGCAGGCCGACGGAAACGCCCAGCAGCACGAAGATGGCCCCGAACGAGAGGGTGAAGAGCAGCACCTGCCCCAGCAGCGACCGATCGATCAGGCCCGCGCCGATCACCGCGCCGCCACCGGCCCGCGACCCGGGGAGCGCGACAGCGGTCTCGCCCAGGTAGGCGAGGTAGACCGGCACGAGGGCCAGCACACAGGGAGAGACGAATGACAGGACGCCGGCGACAAAGGCCAAGCCCACGCTGACTTCCACGCTCCGTCGCTCCCGCCTTGTCTGGCGTCCAATCTGCTACGTCAGTGTAGTGCTGTAGCGGCCATCCGGCCCCGGCTCCAGGCATCGCAGGAGGTTCCCATGAGCTATGCCCAGCAGATGATCGAAACTCATCCGCACGCGTCGAGCGCGCCAGACGGGCTGGCGGCCTGTATCGAGGCCTGTGTCGACTGTGCCCAGGCGTGTACCGCCTGTGCTGACGCATGCCTTGGCGAGAAGACGCTCGCCGAGCTCGTTCGCTGCATTCGACTCAACCTCGATTGCGCCGATGTGTGTGCGGCGACCGGCAGCGTGCTGTCGCGTCTCACCGCCGTCGAGCCGAGCGGCGCGCAAGAGCTGCTCGAGGCCTGTGCCGAGGCGTGCCGAACCTGCGCCGACGAATGTGAGCGGCACGCCAAGATGGGGATGGAGCATTGCCGCGTGTGCGCCGAGGCCTGCCGTCGCTGCGAGGAGGCCTGTCGCAACCTGCTCGGCACGGTCGCTGCATAGCCGCGCCGGCGAATCAGGCTGGCCCGATAGGCGACTCGAGCTCTTCTAGCGTTCTGCGCGCAGCCGCAGGAGGGCCCGGCGGAGCACGCTGTAGGCGGCCAATGCACCAACAAAGATGACCCCCTCGATGGCGGGTCGGGCGACGATGAATATCGCCAGCGTTGCGATCCCGATGAAGAGACCGGCTGTCGACTCCAGCAGCTGCGTCGGAATCCGGCGGGCACCGACCCGCCGGTCCGACGACCAGATAGCCCAGCGCGAGCTCGTGCAGCGCCCAGCACAGCACCCAGTGAGGAAACATCCCAAACGCCCGATCGCGATGCCGAAGAACAAGGCCGGCGTGCTGGCGTCGACGAAGAGGCCGATGGGGAGCTGGAATACCAGCAGACCTATCAGCACGACAATGGGCATGGCGGCGAGGAACCCGTCGACCGCCCAGCCCTCCGCCGGTACCTCGCGCCAGGTGCGCGGGTGGAGCGCGATATAGCGTAGCTTGGCCCCGATCAGCCCGGCCAGCAGCCCCACGACGGTCACCGTCAGCGAGCGACCAATCGACACCTCCTCGCGCGACAGCAACGCTGACTGGATTGCCAGGCCCACCACGACCCCGAGGGCGACCAGGGCGGACCAGCTGCCGGGCACCACGGCCGGGGGGCTGACGAGGCGGGCCAGTGGCGCCCAGCGGGTGTGGACCGGATTGAATGGGCCGGAGGACAGGGCCCACCGCCGCCACGACCACTCGGCACGCGGCAACGTGTGACCGCGGGCCGCGCGGCTGCCGGCAATGGGCCGCCGCCCATCCCTGGCACCCGGCGTTTGAAGCTCGGCCGTAACCTTCCACTCGCCGGGGGTCAGCCCGTACACACGGCTGGTGATCGACACGGGACCGCTGCCCGGAACGATGCCCTGGATCAGCTCATCCTTGACGAAGGCGTCCGGCGCTGTGGGCTTTCCGCGGACTCCGTTTCGCTGTCCGCGGAATCGGACGGTCGCCGCGTAGGTTTCGCCATGCTGACCCGAGTCGAACCAGTGGGTGACGATCAGGGCCTCGGGTTCGTCCCCGGCGGCAACCGCAGCCTTATCGTCCGGCGAGCGGGCACCCTCACCCGCTCGCTCCCCGGATCGGATGAGCGTGGTACCGGTCGTCTGTTTCGATGGGGACGGTCCGCGCCTCGCCGCCCCGGTTGCTCTCCGTCGTCGCACCTGTCGTCGATCCATCTCCCGGCGGGCGCATGCTGCTACAGCAGTGTAGTGGCTCGCGTTGGTGACTACACTGCCGCGGTGTCCAACCGAGCCGGCAAAGGTTCGGGAGACGGGGCGCGCCGCGACCAGGTGGAGGCTCTCGCAGATGATCGATCTCCCTACCGGACTTGGACCGGTGCCTCTGATCGACATGGTTCTGATCGGCTGGTTCGCGCTGACGGCGATCTCGGTCGCGTACGTGGCCTGGGATGCCTATTTCAATAACCCCGAGCTGACCGTCATGAAATGGGGCTGGGTGCTGGTGACCCTCTACCTGGGGCCGATCGCGCTCTTCCTGTACATCCTCTCGTGCAAGGAGCCCTTCCCCGGCACCCACGAACAGTTCGTCACCCCGCTCTGGAAGCAGGGGTTGGGCTCGACGATCCACTGCGTGGCGGGCGACGCCACCGGCATCATCGTGGCGGCCACCATCACCGGCTTGCTGGGCCTGGCGATGGGCATCGATCTGGTCATCGAGTACATCGCTGGCTTCACCTTCGGCCTCCTTATTTTCCAGGCCCTGTTCATGCGCGACATGATGGGCGGCTCGTACCTGGCCGCTGTGCGCCGCTCAGTCCTGCCGGAGTGGCTGTCGATGAATTTCATGATGGCCGGCATGTTTCCGACCATGGTCGTGCTGATGATGGGGCGCGACATGCGAGCCATGGAGCCGACCCAGCTCGTCTTCTGGGGCGCCATGTCGGCGGCGGTGGGGGTCGGCCTGATCGTCGCCTATCCGGTCAACGTGTGGATGGTCGACAAGGGTCTCAAGCACGGGATGGGCACCCAGCGTGCGCTGGGCAAGGGCGGCCACACGATGGAAGCCGAGCAGGCCAGATGGGCGGAGCCTCAGCCGGCCACGGAGGCCGCGTGATGGACGACGGTCACCATGAACACGGCGCTCGGCCGCGGACCCCGCGCAAGACCGCGAAGGCGAGCTCTCACGCCGCGAAGGCCGCCGCGACGACGACTGCGAAGGATGGCGGCCACGCCGGCCACCGGTCGAGCGCCATGTCCGGCATGGTCGGTGGCCCGACCGACGTCGCCTTCCGGGCGACTCGGGCCCAGCTCGTCTCGATCGCATTCTTGTCAGTCGTTGCCCTGGCCTGGTCGCTGATCTTCTCGGCGTCGTACGCCAACCTGTCGCTGGGCGCCAGCGACGTCGGCGGGCTTGTCATGCCGCCCGGGATGATCATGACCCGCGACACTCGGGGGCAGGCGATGCGCGACATGGCCGCGGTCGATCCACGGACCGTCTCCTACCGGGCGCCCGTCGACGCACGCGGTGACCAGCCGCTCGCGCCCCGGTTCGAGAACGGGGTCAAGGTCTACGATCTCGAGGCCTCGGTCATCGAGTGGAACATCCTGCCCTACGAGCGGGTGATGGCCTACGCCTTCAACCGCCAGGTGCCCGGGCCGCGGATCACGCTGACCGAGGGCGACCATGTCCGCTTCAACGTGACGAACCATCTCCCCGAGCCGACCACCATCCACTGGCACGGTCTCGTCGTTCCGAACGCCATGGACGGGCCAGCCGAGATCACCCAGCAGCCGATCCCCGTCGGTGGCCACTTCAGCTACGAGTTCACGGTTCAGCAGGCCGGCACCTTCTTCTATCACTCCCACGCCGACGTCGACCGCCAACAGGCGCTCGGGCTGTACGGCGCCCTGATCATCACCCCGAAAGAGGCTGAGCACGCCAACATCGCCGATCAGGAGCTCGTCGTCCAACTCCAAGAGTGGAACGAGCGCGAGGGTTACACCTACCCGGCGATGCCGATGGAAGGCGTGATGCCGAACTTCTTCACGATCAACGGCAAGGCCTATCCCTCGACCGAGACCGTCCACCTCCGCGTCGGCCAGCACCTCCTCGTCCGGTTCATCGGATCACAGAGTGCGTTCATCCACCCGATGCACATCCACGGCGGGCCGTTCACCGTCGTCGCGACGGACGGCGTCACGCTGCCCGAGACCGCCCGCTACGAGAAGGACACGGTCAACGTTGGACCGGGCGAACGGTACGACGTCATCTGGCCCGCGCGTGAACCAGGCAAGTGGCTGCTCCATTGCCACATCAACCACCACACCACCAACGACAACGTCGAGGAGCAGGGCGGCGGCGGCCTGATGCTGATCTTGGACGTCGCCGCCTAAACCGCTGGGCATTTCGCTCGCGATCAACAGGCGCTAAGGCGCGGGCCACCGAGCCCGCCGCCCCCGACGCCTCGTGCGAACGGCTGGCCGAGTGCGGCGGTTAGTCGCGTCTCGGTAGCGGGATCCGCGCCGAGGTAGAGCACGATGATCCGATCACCCTGCCAGAATCGTGGATTCCCGGTCCACTCCACTATCGAGGTCCCTATGTGCGACGGGTCGGTCGGGTCGATCTGACTCGTCACGGCGGCGCGCTCCTGGTCCGAGGCGAATGCGTACACGCGCACCTCCTCCCTGCCAACGCACAGCAGAGTCCCACGTCCTTGGAGGGGCGTGGGGTCGAAGACGCGGGCCTGTCGGACGTCCAGCTGGGCGGCAGCCAGCGCGGTCACCAAGCCCTCGACGCTGTTCCCCGCCGGAGTCGTGGTTGCTGAGGGCCCACCGGGCGGACTCGCACAGCCCACGAGGAGCGTCGCTATGGTGGCGAGGGTGACGGCGAACTGCTTCATTCGAGTCTGAAGACGCCCCGGGCGCTTTTCGAGTTGCATTGCAGCCGGCCAGCAAGGCGGACCGTGGGCGAGCTGCTAGCCGCCGTAGATGTCGTTCTCGCGTTTCCCGAGGCCGTGAACGGACCACGCGTCGGGTGGGTCGTCTGGGTCACCGCGGGTCAGCTTGACACCGCGGGCGGCCAGAAACGCCGTCACCCCGTCCTCGCGACTTCGCCCATCGACGTATCGCCGATAGTCCGCGACCGCGTCGAACGGCTCCTCCGGCCCAGCCAGACCCCCTCGAGCGTCGGTGAGGGCGGCGTCGAACAGCTCCTTCCATGCCGCGGCGTGGACCGCGGCGGTATCGGTCACCACGCCGTTCATGTCGAAGATGACCGCTTCGTACGGCGGGATAGCACCCGTGGGGACGAGCGTGCCGGGCGCCGGGCCGGCATTTGGCCGCGTCTCTACACGTGCTGACTGGTCGCTCATGGGCGCGTCGGCGGCGGCTCGCCGCGCCCGGCCGGGGTGGGCGCTCAGGCCGACGGCTCGGCGCATCGGTCAGGGATGTTCGTGGCCGGCATGCTCTTCGGCGGGGTGGCCGTAGCGGTGCGGGTCTCCCCCGAACCTATCGTGGCAGCCTTGGCTGCAGAAGTAGAACGTCCGACCCTCATGCACCTCGGTGGCGGCGGCGTCCTCGGGCTGGATCTCCATGCCGCAGACGGGATCCTTGACCGTGTCGCTCAGGTCGGGAATCCTCCTATGTC
>JALYSK010000067.1 GCA_030854805.1 Chloroflexota bacterium
AGAGCGTCATCGATCCGCATGCGCGCTTCAATGGCAAGTACGTGTCCGACCGAGATCTGCGAATCGAGGGAGAGGCACAGGGCGAGATCGAGTGCCAGGGGACGCTGATCATCAGCCCGCAGGCCAAGGTGCGCAGCGCGATCAAGGCTCACAACGTGATCGTGAACGGCGATTACGAAGGCGACGTCGACTGCGGCGGGCGCTTCGAGATCGGGTCAACCGGTCGCGTCAAGGGGACCGTCAAGACCCAGGTTCTCGTCGTCAAGGAGGGCGCCCACTGGGAGGGCTCCGTGACGATGAGCCGCGAGGCTGGCCCGCGACCCGCGGCTCCGCAGGGACAGGGCGCGCCGGGGCAGCGCAGCGAGCAGCGTGGCGGAGAGCAGCGTGGCGGCGAGCAGGCACCGGTGCCTCCGCGATCGCCACAGCCGGCAGGCGCCGGTGCGCCGTCCGGCGGCCAGGGGAGCATCTTCGGCAATAAGGACCGCGAGGCCTCCGGCGAGCGTCAGCCCTCCAATACGGGCGGCGGCCAGTAAGCCGCAGCGCCCCCCCGGTCCTGGTCGAGGTTACCCGCGGCGACCGCGTCGAGTCGCGCCACCGTGGCTCGATCGCGGTCGTTATGCCGTCGGGTGAGCCGGTAGCGTCGGCCGGAGCGCCGGACGAGTTCGTCTTCCTGCGCTCCGCGGCCAAGCCCTTCCAGGTGGCGGCATTCGTCGCCTCCGGTCGTTTCGACGACTATCGGCTCGGGACCGATGCCCTCGCCATCATGGCGGCGTCGCACGCAGGCGAGGATCGGCATGTCCGCACGGTCCAGGCCATCCTGCGCACCGCCGGCGTGCCGTCGTCGGCGGTGCAGTGCGGTGTCCATCCGCCGTTCGACGTCGAGACCGCTCAGCGCCTGATTCGAGACGGCGAGCAGCCCACTCCGCTGCGCCACAACTGCAGCGGCAAGCACACCGGCATGGTCATCTTCGCCAAGGCATCGGGTTGGCCAATCGAAACCTATTGGCACCCTGATCATCCGGTCCAGCGCCTCGCGCTGGAGACCGTCTCCGCGCTGTCCGACATCCCGCTCGAGGAGATCGAGACGGCGACCGATGGCTGCGGCGTCGTCACCTTCGGCATGCCGCTCAAGGGCCTGGCGCTGGCGTTCGCTCGGCTGGCCGATCCCGCCGCGGTCGCCGATCCGCCGTTGCGAGGAGCGCTCACCCGCATTCGGGACGCCATGATCGAGCACCCGGAGCTGGTCGCCGGGGAGCGGCGCCGAATCGACACAGCGCTGATGCGCTCCTACCCGGGGCAGATCGTCTCGAAGGGCGGCGCCGAAGGGGTCCTCGCGATGGCCCTGCTCAGGGGCGCGACCGCGGACGCTCCGCTCGGCATCGCGGCCACGATCGAGGACGGCAATCTGGGGCGCCGGGCGGGGGATGTCGTATCGGTCGAGGCGCTTCGGCAGCTGGGGCTGGTGAAGGATCTGCCGGACCGCCTGCGCGAGTTCGCCTCTCCCCCGATCGTCGATCCGCGGGGGGAGCCGTCGGGCGAGGTGCGGCCGGCGTTCCGGCTCGCCTGACGCGGCGGGCGACGGTCAGCTCAGCAGCGCGCGGACGGCGTCGGCAAGGCGGATGAAGAGGGGGGCCAGGACGAGCGCGGGCAGGAAGTTCGCGACGCGCACGGCCTTGAGCTCGAGCAGCCGAAGGCCCACGCCCAGCAGGATCAGCCCTCCGGCGGCGGACACGGCCAGGATCGTCGCCGGGTCCATGACGTCGCGCAGGAGGAAGGCGCCGGCCGCGATCCCGCCCTGCACCATCAGGATCGTCAGCGCCGACAGATAGACGCCCGGGCCGAGGGCGGCCGCGAAGGCGATCGAGCCGACCCCGTCGAGCAGGGATTTGACCGCCAGCAGCGTGACGTCGCCGCGCAGGCCGTTCTCGAGCGAACCGAGGATGGTCAACGGGCCTACGCAGAAGACGAGCGAGGCGGTGACAAATCCCTCGCTGATGCGCGACGGCCGATCGCCGCGCGACAGGCGCCGCTGAAACCAGCCGCCAAGCGCCTCCAACCCATCGTGCAGGCGCAGCAGCTCGCCCAGGGCGACGCCCAGCAGCAGCGCGGCGAGCACCGCGAAATAGTCGCCGGGGCGCGCCGCCGGATCGGTGAAGATGCGCAGCGCCATCGAGAGGCCGATCAGAATCGTGAAGAGGCCAAGACCCGTCGTGAGGCTCTCCTGCATCGGCCTGGGCATCCGCGCCCCGAGCAGGAGGCCCGCCGTGGTGCCGATCAGCACGGTGGCGATGTTGAGCAGGGTGCCGGTCAGGAACACGAGGCGGATTGTGTGCGAAAGTGGGCGACCGGACGCCCTCGCTGCCGCGTACGGTGATCATCGGGCCCTTGGTGGATCGGTCAGGAGGGTGGCGCTTGCGGTACGTGGCACTCGGTGACTCGTGCACGATCGGAGCCTCGGTGGCCGAGCCGGAGCGCTGGCCGAATCATGCATGACTGAATTCGACGGGGCCGGCGGCGCGGCGCCGACCGAGGCTCCGAGCCCACGCCCCGGGCGATCGGCCGGGCAGATCCTGCTCGACGCGAGCCTGATCCTGGCGGTCACCGCGGTTGCCAGCCGAATCCTCGGCTGGGTGCGCCTGGTGGTGATCGGATCGCAGTTCGGCGCGTCGGAGAAGCTGGACGCTTATTTCGCCGCCTTTCTGATCCCCGACGCCATCTTTCAGCTGGTGGTGGCCGGCGCGCTGTTCACTGCGCTGGTGCCGGTCTTCGTGAGCTATCGGGCGCGGGACCAGGACGACGAGGCGTGGCAAGTCGCGAGCAGCGTGGTCAATATCCTCGTCCTCGCACTGGCGGCGCTGGCGGTCGTGGTGGCCATCTTCGCGCCGGTCCTGGTCCCTGTCGTGGCGCCCGGCTTCGATGCGCCCACCACCGATCTGACGGTGCGCCTGACGCGGATCATGCTGCTGAGCCCGATCTTCATCGGTCTTGGCGCGGTCGTCACCGGGATTCTCAACACGTACGACCGTTGGGCCGTGCCGGCCATGGCGCCGCTCGTCTACAACCTGTCGATCATCTTCGCTGCCATCTTCGTCGCGCCGATCCTGGGCGTCGAGGCGCTGGCGGTGGGCGTCGCCGTCGGCTCCCTGCTGCACCTGGCGATCCAGCTGCCGAGCCTCGCAGCGGTGGGGCACCGCTACGACCTGACGCTGGGACTGCGTCATCCGGGAGTGCGCCGCGTTGCGCTGCTCACCGGGCCACGGACGCTGGGCCTCGCCGCCGGACAGATCAACCTGATCGTATCGACGGTGCTGGCCAGCGGCCTGGCGGAGGGGAGCGTGGCGGCCTACAACTACGCCTTCCAGCTGTCGCAGATCCCCGCCGGGGTGGTTGGCGTCAGCATCGCCGTCGCTCTCTTCCCGACCCTCTCGCGCGATGCGGCGCTCGGGCGGCTGAGCGAGATCCGCCGCCAGGTGGCAGGCAGCCTGCGGGTGATCGTGTTCATCGCGCTCCCGATCACCGCGATCATGATCGTGCTGGCCGAGCCGATCACGGGAGTCTTCTTCCAGTACGGCCTCTTCGACGCGCGCGCGGCTTCGCGGACCGCCGGCGCCCTCCTCTTCTTCGCGATCGGGCTGGCGGCCAACTCGGCGGTCCATCTCCTGGTGCGCGCCTTCTACGCGATGCACGAGACGCGTACGCCGGTGCTCTGGGCGATCCTGGCGGTCGTCCTCAACGTCCCGCTCATGGTCTGGCTGGTCGGACCGATGGGGATCGGCGGCCTTGCCCTGGCCTTCTCGATCACGGCGACCGCGGAGGCGGTCGGGCTGCTCTGGGCGCTCCGCAACCGCATTCATTCGATCGAGGGCGCAGCGATCGGGCGGTCCGTCCTCCGCGCCGGGCTGGCCGCCGGAGCGGCCGCACTGCTGATGCTCGGCGGACTCCAGGTTGTGCATTCGGCCTTCGCCGGGCTGCTGGAGAGCGCGCTCGGCCGCATCGCGGTCCTCTCCGTGCTCTCGATCGCCGGGCTCGCCATCTACCTCCTGGTCGCTCGCGCGCTGCATAGCCCGGAGCTGGGCCAGCTGCGCGAGATGGTTCGGCGGCGCTTCGGACGACACAGGGGCTGAGGCGACCGGTCGGCATCCGTCAATTTGCCAAGCCGGCGCGCGCGCCCGCATGATCCCGGGGTGTGTGGCATCAGCGGCTTCTGGGGGGCGCCGGACCAGCGCCTGCTGACAGCGATGACCGAGGTGATCTGTCATCGAGGCCCGGACGACTCCGGCCAATTCGAGGCGCAGGCCGCCAGCATGGGCAGCCGTCGCCTCTCGATCATCGACCTGGCCCATGGCCACCAGCCGATGGGCAGCCCGGACGGCATGGTCCAGATCGTCTACAACGGCGAGGTCTACAACTACCGAGAGCTGCGCGCCGAGCTCATCTCGAGCGGCTCCGTCTTCGAGACCGATTCGGACACCGAGGTCGTGCTGCGCGCCTACGAGACCTGGGGGACCGATGCCTTCGCCCGCCTGAACGGGATGTGGGGACTGGCGATTCTCGACCAGCGCGGCGCCTCTCCGCGCCTCGTCCTGTGCCGCGACCACTTCGGCATCAAGCCGCTCTACTGGACGCGCTCCGGAGGGCGTCTGCTGTTCAGCAGCGAGATCAAGGGGCTGCTCCAGGATCCGTCGGTCAGGCCCGAGCCGAACGAGCAGCGGATCTACGAATACCTGACCGCCGGGCTGCACGACCACGACCGCGATACGTTCTTCACGGGGATCTACCAGCTCGCGCCGGCCTCCTTTGCCCTGGTCGAGGGTGGCGAGCTGAGCGAAGAGAGCTACTGGCAGCCGCGACTCTCAACTGCAGGCGACCCCTCCCCGGCGCGGTTCCGCGAGCTCTTCGAGCGCTCGGTGCAGCGGCGCCTGGTAGCCGACGTGCCGGTCGGCACCTGTCTGTCGGGAGGCCTCGACTCCTCGTCGATTGTGTGCATCATGAACCAGCAGCTGCGTGCCCACGTTCCGGACGCGGCCTCGATGGGAGAGCGGCTCAAGACATTCAGCGCGATCTTCGACAACGACCCGATCGACGAGCGCGAGTACATCGCCCTCGTCCTCGAGGCGACCGACGCCGAGGGTAACTACGTGCGGCCCTCATCCGCGGAGTTCATCGAGGAGCTGCCGCGGGTCGTGTGGTACGCCGACGAGCCGATGGTCTCCACCGGTCCCTACGCCCAGTGGTGCGTGATGCGCCTCGCCGCCGGCAAGGTCAAGGTCCTGCTCGACGGGCAGGGCGGCGACGAGCTGCTGGCGGGCTACACCCCGTACCACTTCGTGTACCTGCGGGAGCTGCTGCGGCGGCGGCGGTTCCTGACCTTCGCGCGCGAGGCCTGGCACGCGCGCGACATCCTCTGGCCGATGGTGCGGCGCCGCTTCGAGGAGCGACGGAATGCACTGGACATGCGGTCGCTGCTGCGGCCGGAGTTCCGACGACGCGTTCGACGGCCGGCCGACCATCGGGTGGATGACGATCTCAAGCTCCGACTGGTCCAGGACCTGACGGTCTACAGCCTGCCTTCGCTCCTCCGCTACGATGACCGCAACTCGATGGCCCACTCGGTCGAGTCGAGAGTCCCATTCCTCGACCAGGAGCTGGTCGACCACGTCTTGGCGCTCCCGCCCGAGGCGATCATCCACAACGGCTGGAGCCGGGCCATCTTCCGCGATGCGATGAAGAGCCTGCTCCCCGAGAAGATCCGCCTCCGTCGCTGGAAGGTCGGGTTCACGACCCCGGAGATGCGCTGGATCCGCGCGGAGCGCGCTTTCTTCGAAGGGCTGGTCGGCTCGTCCTCCTTTGCTTCGCGGCCGTACTGGGACGGCCCTGCGGTCCTCGCCGCCTTCCGCGACGCGCTCGACGGCCGCGCGGTCGAATCGCTCTTCTTCTGGCGCGCGATCAACGTCGAGGTCTGGCTACGAGTCTTCTTCGACCGGGATGGCAGGACTGAGCCTGGAGGCGCCGTCCCTCGCCGGGCCGACGACGCGGCGTCGAGCGCTGAGCCCATTCCCGCTGAGCAGGTCGCCTAAGGGCGTGTGGCGCGACGGGGAACACAGCGACGGGTCGGGTTGCGCCCTCATGCTCCCGCTGAAACCGCGTTCACCAGGTGCAATCGGGAAGGATCGTTTCGAGTCAACCTGACGAAAGCTCGCGGCGAGCTGGCGCGCGAAGATCGGCGAGGAGCGCGTGCGCGCCGATTCGTTCGAAGGCGCTCGCCGCCTCGCGGCTGCCGGAGCCGTCGCTGCTCGGCAGGAAGGTCTCGCGCTCAAACAGGCAGATGCCCGCCTGGAGCGGAAGGTCGAGGGCGCGCAGGCGATCGGCCGCCTGGCGATAGCCAGCTTCCGCCTGATCGGTGCGGGCCATGAGCGCCGAAATCCCTGCCTGCAGCGTGTCCCTGATGGCATCGACCGCGCGCCCCCGCGTGCGCAGGCGACCCATCGCAGCAAGCTGTTCCGCCGCCCGGTCGCTATCCCGCAGCCAGAGGCTGGCGCGCGTGGCGAGCACGAATGCGGCGTGCTGCTCGGCTCCCAGGGAACGAGCTGCGGCCACTTCGGCCAGCCGTCGCGCGTCCTCCAGGCGACGGTCGAGGAAGGCGATCCATGCTGCGGCGAGGTCGATGGCCGCCAGGATCTGGGGATCGGTTTCGGGATCGAGCGGCTCCAGCGCCTCCAGGACCGCCGCCGCTTCCGGCTCGCCACGCAGCGCAAGGAGGGTTGCCTCGCTGGCGGCGAACTGGATCCGGTGCGCGGGGGACTGCGGCTGATCGTGATACTCGGCAAGGGTGACGAGCGCCCAATCCCAGTCGCCGGTGTCGACCGCCACGGCGCATGCCACCTCGGCGAACTGGAGGGCCATATCGCCGACTCCCATTCTCGTGGCCAGCTCCATTCCTGCCCGCGCAGAGTCCATCGTGGCGTGCGGATCGTCCGCGACCACCAGCCAGGCCAGGTTGTTTCTGGCACGCAGCTCTGCACTGATGACTCCCTGCTCCCGCGCCTGGGCGATTGCGCGTTGAAGGTCCGCCAGGCCGGCGGCCTCGTTCCCAAGCCGCATCTGGGCCGTCCCGCGAGTGATCAATGCGTCGATCGCTGCCGCGCCGGACCCCAATTGGGCGGCCGCCTCGAGGGTGCGATCCGCCCAGTCGAGCGCCTGCTCGTTGTCGCCGACGAGCACGTGCGCGCGCGCCAGCTGGCCGCTCAGCTCAACGCTGGCGGGGTCCGAGGCGAGGTCGGCGATCCCCTCGAGTGCGGCCTCAAGGTCGCCGAGCGCAGAGCCATGGCGCTCGGTCGCGAGCAGGAGGCTCGCGAGTTGTGCGCGGGCGCGGGCCGCCTTGGCACGGTCGCCGCTGGCAGTCCGGGAGGCGATCAGGTGCCGGAGGAGCTGCTCGGCGACCTCGAAACGCGGTACCGCGCGGGCGGCAACGGCTCCCTCCTCCCACAGCGTGGCGCGAGTCTCATCGTCCGCAACCAGCTCCAGCGCGCGCTCGAGGTGCGTGAGGGCGCGAGCCGGCGCGTGGAGAGCGAGCGCCCGCTGGCCTGCCTGGCGCAGCGCACCGACAGCACGCACGGCGACCGCCGGCGCCCCGAGATGGTCGGGAGAGGCACGCTGCGCCTCGACGAGGTGCTCCGCGATCGCCTCGACCAGGTCGTCGTCACGAAGCGCCTCCAGGTGGTCGGCCGCGGCGAGGTGCAGCGCGCGCCGCTCCCGCCGTGAGAGGGTGCGGTAGGCGACTTCGCGGACGACGTCCTGGACGAATGAGAGCTGGCCGTGGCCGGGCGATCGGAGCTCATCATCGACGGCGAGCAGCTCACGACGAACGAGACCCGCCATGCGCTCCCGCGCCTCTCCGGGTTCCAGCCCGCTGATCGCCGCCAGAGCGTCGGGATGGAAGCGACGGCCAAGCGCCGCGGCCGAGAGGAGCAGCCCGCGCTCGGCCGGCGGCAGAGCGTCGATCCTCGCAGAGATGAGCGCGTGCAGGGTCTCGGGAATCTGGACGCGAGCGATCGGTTCAAGCAGCTCGAAGCGGCCATCCTGGACGACCACCTGGCCACGATCGACCAGCATGCGCACCACCTCGACTCCGTAGAGCGGCACGCCGCCCGCCCGATCCAGGATGTGCCGGATCGCGGCGTCCGGCATGCCGGGGGCCAGGCCCAGCAGCAGGTCTGCCATCGCCTCGTCTCCAAGCCGCTCGAGGTGGATGGCAGTGAAGCTGCGCTGGCCGGCTCCCCAGGTCGGCCGTCGATCCAGCAGCTCGGGCCGCGCGAGCGCAACGATCAGGATTGGATGGCTGCGGGACCAGGTGGCGAGGTAGTCGATGAAGTCGAGGAGGGCCGGATCGGCCCATTGCAGATCCTCGAAGACGAGGAGCGCCGGCGCCCACTCCGATACACGCTCGAAGAAGCGGCGCCACGCGGCGAAGAGCTCGTCGCGCTCGTATGCGACGTGAGAGCCGGGGTCGAACAGCGTCGCCAGGCGCGGCTCGATCCACAGCCGCTCGGTGTCGTCAGATACCAGCTCGGCCAGGGTCGTGGCCAACTGCCGCCTGGCAACCTCGGTCTCAGTCCCCTCGGAGATGCGGGCCCGGCGGCGCACCATCTCGGCGAGCGGCGCGAACGTGATCCCCTCGCCGTAGGCGGGGGCCCTCCCCATGTGCAGCGCCACCGGGTCGGGTAGCGCGTCGAGATAGCGCTCGAACTCCCAGGTGAGGCGGCTCTTGCCGATGCCGGCGATGCCGAGCACCGAGATGAGCCGGCTGCGACCATCCGCCACGGCGCGCTGGTAGAGCTCGACCAGCTCCTCGAGCTCGCCCTGGCGGCCCACGAATCTCCCTGAATGACCGGCAGCACGACCGCGACCCCGGATGTCGGCCAGACCTGTGGCGAGCCAGGTTGCGACAGATCTGCTCTTCCCCTTCAGCGTTGCCGCGCTCTGAGCGTCGAAGGTCACCGCGTCGCCGACGACGCGCCGGGTGGTCTCGTCGACCAGGACCCCGTCGGGAGGCGCAATGGCCTGCAGGCGGGCGGCGGTATTGACCAGGTCTCCGGCGACCATCCCCTGCCCCTCGACGCCAAGGGTCAC
>JALYSK010000069.1 GCA_030854805.1 Chloroflexota bacterium
TCGAGGTAGCTGAGGCGATAACGGCGCGGATCACCCAATCCGCGTCATCGGCCGCCTCGTCGACCGATGAGCCGAGCTGATCGCGCCACATGCGCAGGGACGATGACGCGGTGAGGATCACAAGCAGGCGCGCAATCCGATCACGGTCCGCGTCCGATGGCGGGGGCACGATCGAATCGGCTACGCGACGGAACATCGCCAGGCGATCCGGAATGTTCAGCCGCCTCACGTCCTCTGACGCCGGGCTGGCCATCGCCGCACGTGCGAGGTCCCCGAGCGAGTCGGTGCGCTCGAAATATGGCCGCAACCCGTCCAGGAGCTCGTCCATCGAGCGGGGGACGACTAGCTCGCTGAAGCCGGCACGGCGCACGACGTGCTGGTACACCGCTCCGAGCAGGTCACGCTTGGTTGCGAAATGACGGTAGATCGTCGGAACCGAGACTCCGGCCTCCCGCGCTACCGCGGGAATGGACACATACGCGATGCCGCCGGCCATGACCCGAACGGTGGCATCAAGGATTCGCTCCCGCGTCTGGTCGGCCTGCTGCACTCGGAGCTGGCTGCGGTAGGCGCGCGCCGAGCGAGTGGCGATACGAGGCATATTGTGAATATACGACTCGTGTCAACATGGTCACGTGCGCACGGAGTCCCCGGTCCCCCTCGGGGACTATCGTTTTCGCCCGGTCCGGGTGGAAAGTGCCGTGCGAACCGCCTTCCGCTGCGGGGATAATCGGTCCATGTCCATTCGTCAGCCATCCGCCCGCCGATCGAACACCCTCCCGACCGTCGTCGCCGGGGTGGTCCTCCTGCTTATCGCAGCGGTCGTTGCATTCTTCCTGCTGCGCGGTGGGAAACCTGCCGCCGTGTCGTCCCCGCAGCCATCGGCCAGCGCTCAGCCGACACCACCTCTCAACGAGGCGCTCCTCAACAGACGCCTGACCGTCCTGGTGATCGGAACCGACGTGAACAAGGCACGCGCGGCGAAGAGTGAGGCGGCCAATACCGACAGCCTGATGCTGGTCAGCATCAGCGCCGGCCAGAAATCGGTGCTGCTCGTCTCGGTGCCGCGTGACACGGTCGACGTGCCGCTTCCTGACGGCGGCGTCTGGGCTCAGAAGATCAACGCGATCTTCATCGAGAAGGGGGTCGATGCCCTCGTCGGAGCCATGCGGGAGCTCTTCGGCGTGCCGATCGATGGCTATGTCAAGGTCGACATGGACGACTTCCAGTCGCTCGTCGACGCGGTCGATGGGGTGGACGTCAACCCTGAGAAGCCGCTCGACGACCCGAAGCTTGGGCTCAAGCTGGACGCGGGCAAGCAGCACCTCGACGCCGAGACCGCGCTCAAGTACGTCCGGACCAGGGTCGACCAGGACTATGGACGCGCCGCGCGCCAGCAGGAGGTGCTCCTGGCCCTGGTCGGCAAGCTGGTCGACCCGAAGACCAATGTCGACCTGGCCATGCTGCTCGACGGGTTGAAGTCGCTCGAGACCGATCTGCCGCTCGAGGACCTGCCGACCCTGGTCGAGATCGCCCGCCGGTCAGAGCAGGCCGACGTGACGCGCCAGGTCCTGCAGCCGCCGGACTTCATCACGTTCGAGGGCGATCGTGGAGACGGGCGCGGTTACATCCTGCAGCCGGATGTCGAGAAGATCCGCGCCTTCGTGCAGGGCAAGATCGGGAAGTAGCCGAGGGCTACTCGGTCGGAGCGTCCTCCGCTGAAGGCCGCTCCTCGCCCTCGGCGCCGGCGGCGCCTTCTTCGCCCTCGACGCCCTCTTCGCCTTCTTCGCCCTCGGCCACGATGACCTCTTCCGGCTCCTCTGCGCGCGGCGGCAGCACTTTCGCGACCAGCTCATCGAGATCGGTCAGCATCTGGACCTTCTCGTCGATGGCCAGGTCGCTCACGTGGATCGCGGTCTCGAGGTCTACGAGGCCGCTGACGTCGACCGAGATCTCGTGTGGAATGTCGTCCGGGAGGGCCTTGATCCGCACGTGATCCAGCGCGTGCATGAGGCTGCCGCCGGTCTCCTCGATGGCGGGGGCCTCGCCAGTGAAGACGAGGGGAATGTCGACCTCGATCTCCTGCTTCAGGTCGACGACGAAGAAGTCGACATGCAGGGCGTTGCCGCTGAGCGGGTTGCGCTGCACGCTCTTGATGATCGCGCTCTTGCCCGTGCCGGCGCCATCGACCTTGATCTTGATGATGCTGCTGCGGCCCGCGGAGCGGTAAAGCATCTCGAAGCGCTTGGCCTCCACCTGCACGGGGGTCGACTCGATCTCCTTGCCGAAGACGACGCCGGGCACCAGACCCTCGCGGCGCAGGCGGCGATTCTCCTTCCCCAATGCAACGCGCGGGTCGAGAGCGAGCTCGAGGTCCATTGTCTCCTCAGTCGACGTCCGGGCACGGCCGAACGCGGGAAATGGTCGGCGTGTGAGGCGAGATGATACAGCGCAGCGCTCCGGCCGGCAAGGACGGTCAGGCGGTTCGGCGCCGCAGGCCGATCGTCAATGCGCTGATGGCGATTCCCGCGGCCGCGACCACCAGAAGGGCGAGACGCAGGCTGGTCACCTCCGCCAGGCCGCCCACCAGGCCTGGACCCAGAAGGAATCCGCCGTATCCGATCGAGGTGATGACCGCGCTCGCCGCTCCCGCCCGTCGCGGTGCGGCATCGCCCGCGAGCGAGAAGGCGATTGGCGCGCTGGCCGCCAGCGCCACGCCGACGATCAGGAATCCGCCGAGGACCAGCCCCGGCACGTCGGTCGCAAGCCCCAGTGCCATTCCCGCCGCCGCGACAATCCCCGCCCATCGCAACGTCGTGATCCTCCCCAGCCGATGCGTCACGGCCGCTGTCGCGAGGCGGCCGGCGAGCATGGCGGCATGGAACGTCGCCACGCCTGACGCCCCCAGCAGCGCCGATAGGCCGAGCGAGGAACGCAGGTAGATCGATGACCAGCTCTCCATCGCGCCTTCGGATAGAAAGCTGAGCGCGGTGATCGTGGCAAGGAGAAGCAGCAGTCCGTTGCGGTAGAGGTTGCGCGCCCCGAGCCGGTCCTCGTGGTGGGGGTTCCGAGTTGCAGGGCGGCTCAGCCAGCCGCCCAGCATGACGAGCATGAGCAGTGCAGTTCCGCGGTAGACCAGCCGAAAGTCCGCACCGGCGGTGATGAGCAGGCCGGTGGCGATCGCGCCGACCGCCCCGCCGCCGCTGAACGCCGCATGGAGGACCGGCAGGATCCGCCGACCGGAGCTCTGTTCCAGGTCGATCGCTGCGGCATTGATCGCCATGTCGTAGACGCCGCTCGCAGCCAGGAAGACGAGCAGCAGGCCAACCAGGAGCGCGTAGCTGGCCACCGCCCCGAACCCGAGCAGCGAGGCGGCCAGCAGCACGCCGGCTGCAACGGCCACGGTGCGCGGTCCCAGTCGATCTGCGATGTGGCCCCCGACGACCATCGCCGGGAGCGAGGCCACGAACCCGATGGACAGGGCCGCGCCGAGCGGCCCCGGCGAGAGGCGCAACGCCCCTGAAAGATCGGCGAGCAGGACCTGCCAGACGCCCCACATGACACCCAGCGTCGCGAATGCGGCCAGCACGGGCAACACCTGCGATCGGCTGGCATCGGACCTGGACACGGCACCGATGGTATCGGTCCGGGCCCTCAGCGGAGTGCATTCCTATAATCGGCCGCGATGGCCGGCAACATCATGGTGGTCGAGGACGAGCCCGCGGTCGCGCGTGGCGTCCAGGTGGCGCTCGAGCAGGAGGGCTACGCCGTGGTCGTGATGCCCACCGGCGAAGAGGCGCTCGCCAACATTCGCGATGCGGCGCCGGACCTGATCATCCTCGACATTCGACTGCCCGGGATCGATGGCTTCGAGGTCTGCCGCAGGCTTCGGCGCGAGTCGCGTGCGCCGGTCATCTTTCTGACCGCTCGCGCCGACGAGGTCGACAAGGTGGTGGGCCTGGAGATCGGTGCCGACGACTACCTGGTCAAGCCGTTCAGCGTGCGCGAGCTGGTGAGCCGGGTGAAGGCGCACTTGCGCCGAGCCTACGGCGAGCTTGCCGACACCGAGACGGGACGGACGCTGCGGCGCGGAGAGCTCGTCATCGACCTGGAGCGGCGCCGCGTGACGCGCGACGGGGAGCGGCTCACGCTGACGACGACCGAGTTCGACCTGCTGCGACACCTGGCCGCCAAGCCGGGGAGGGTGTACACCCGCACACAGCTGCTCGAGCTGGTCCGTGATTACGACGCGCTCGACCAGGACGAGCGCACCATCAACGTCCACATCAGCCACATCCGCGACAAGATCGAGCCGGACCCAGCCCAACCGCGCTACATCAGGACGGTGAGAGGGGTCGGCTATGCGTTTGCGGAGGATTGACGCGGCGCGTCTCCGCAGGATCGCCGCTCCGGATAGCTCCGTGCGCAGCTTCATTCGGCGCCTCAACGTCCGGCTCGTCGTCGCCATCGCGACCGTGGCGCTGGTAGGGCTCATCGTCTCCGGGGTGGCGATCAACCAGATCCTGCCGGAGTACTTCCGGCAGCAGGCTGTGGCTCGCCAGGAGACCGCCGCCCTCTCCATCGCCCTGCTCGTCCAGGAGATCGCGGACACGGAGCGAGAGAACCGGCCCGGCGTGCTGGCGGTGCCCGAGCTGCGTGATACGGCGGTCTTCGGCCGTGCGGCGGATTTCGCCGCCGGGCCGCTGATTCCCGCCACGGTCGAGATCTATAACGAGCAGGGCCAGCTGGCGGCACGGGCGCAACCACCGAAGCCCGCACAGCTCGCCAGGGACGGGCTGCAGCGAGATCCGGAGGTGCCGACCTACACGACCAACCTCATCCGGCTGCGCATCGCCAACGATGGCACCACGATCAGCTATTTCATCGTGCTGAAGGACGCGTACACCAGTCGCCAGACGACGATTCAGCAGATTCGCGGTGCCTTGGTCGGCGCGGGGGTCCTCGCCCTGGTGGTATCCGTCCTGGCCGGCATGCTGGTCGCCCGCCGGCTGACGGTCCCGATCAACCGCCTCCGGCGTGTGGCCGGACAGGTCGCCAAGGGGAATCTCGACGAGCGCGCCGAGCCCTCTGGGGTCGTCGAGATCGATGAGCTCGCCGCCCAGTTCAACGTGATGGCCGACCGCCTCTCCGCCAGCCTCCGGATCCTCGAAGCGGACCGCGACCGGCTGCGCGAGTTTGTGGCCGACGTGAGCCACGAGCTGCGGACGCCGATTGCCGCATTGCGGACCTTCAGCGACCTGCAGCACGATGGCAAGGTCGACGCCGCCACCAGGAACGAATTCCACGCCCGCTCGCGCGAGCAGATCACTCGCCTCGAGTGGCTCAGCACGAACCTCCTCGATCTGTCACGGATCGAAGCTGGGATCTTCCCGCTCGACATGCGCTGGGGTGACCTGCGGGATCCAATTCGATCGGTGGTCGAGGCCCACGCCGAGGCGGCGGAGGAACGCGGGATAACGCTCAGCAGCGAGGTGCCGTCGAGCGCGGTGGAAGCGCATTTCGATCGCGAGCGCATCGTCCAGCTCGTGACGAATCTTACCGGCAATGCCCTCAAGTTCACGCCTCGTGGAGGCCAGGTGGCGATTCGCCTCACCGACGCGCCGGCGGCCGCGACGATCGAGGTGCGCGACACGGGGCCGGGCATCCCGGCCAACGAGCTGCCGCGCATCTTCGAGCGCTTCTACCGCGGCACGAACACGGGCGATGCCCGGGCGTCAGGCAGCGGCCTCGGCCTCGCCATCGTGCGTTCGATCGTGGAGATGCACGGCGGCAACGTCGAGGTGGAGAGCACGGTGGGCACGGGGTCAGTCTTTCGGGTCGTCCTGCCGCACGTGATACCGGCCGATGTCGCGGCCGCGCGGCCCGACGACCTGCGCGAAGATCAATGAAACTTCACGCGGCGCGCGCCTGCGCAAAATGCGAGCCGATTACGGTGGAGGCTGAAATCCGCCCGCCGTTCGAATGAGCAAGGCCAAACGATGACTGACAACCCCTCGTCCCCCGGCGATTCGTCACCCACCGAGCCACACGAGCACCAGCACTACGGGCCACCAACCCCGGCGGTCCCGCGCGGCACCTGGCAGGCTGCGGCGGGATGGTCCAGCAGGCCGCCGGTCGCGGCAGCGCCGGTCGAGCGGCGCGGCCTGAGCGCGATGCCTATCATCGCCATCGCGATCGTGGCGGGGCTGCTGTCCGGAGCCCTGAGCGCCACCGCCGTGTCGAACCTGCTCCAACCGCAAATCTCCCCGGTGGCAAGCGTCCCCGTGGCGGGCACCGCCAGCCAGGTCCGTGTCCTTGAGTCGTCCTCGGTCATCGCCGCGGTGAAGAGGGTCGCCCCCGCGGTGGTGACCGTCTACTCGCAGGGCGGTGGTGCCCTGAACAACGCGACCGGCACCGGGTCCGGTTTCATCTTCGACGCCAACGGCTGGATCCTCACCAACCGCCACGTCGTGAGCGGGGCACAGAAGCTCACCGTTCAGCTGCAGGACACGCGCAGCTTCGACGCCACGCTGTACGGCATCGACACGCTCACCGACCTTGCGATCATCAAGATCGACGCGACGGGGCTGCCCACGGCTCCGCTGGGTGACAGCGCCGGCCTGCAGGCGGGTCAAGTGGCGATCGCGATTGGCAATCCGCTCGGCAACTTCGAGAACACGGTCACGACCGGTGTCGTCTCCGGCCTTGGGCGGCAGATTCGCGCCGGTGATGCCACCCAGACCAGCTCCGAGCAGCTCAACAACCTGATCCAGACCGATGCTGCCATCAACCCGGGCAACTCGGGCGGGCCACTGGTCAATAGCGAGGGCCAGGTGATCGGGGTGAACACCGCCGTCAATGCCAGCGCGCAGGGGATTGGCTTCTCGATCCCGATCGATGTCGCCAAGCCGATCCTGCAGCAGGCGCTGAAGGGCGAGAAGCTGTCTCGGCCGTTCATCGGCGTGCGATACACGTCCGTAACCCAGCAGGTGGCCAAGGACCAGGGACTGTCGGTCAAGAATGGTGCGTTGATCGGGTCGGGGACGGCCGGCACGGCCGCCATCCTGCCCGACAGCCCGGCCGCGAAGGCCGGCCTGCAGTCGGGGGACGTGATCGTGGCGGTCGACGGACAGAAGATCGACGAGGCCCACGACCTGTCGCTCCTGATCCTTCCGCACAAGCCGGGCGACACCATTACCCTCAGCGTGCTGCGCAGCAACACGACGCGTGACGTGCAGCTGACCCTCGGGGAGCTGCCCGCCGCCTCGTAAGAGGCTAGCTCGCGTCTGAATTGTCGAGGCGGCGCCGCATGAGCGCCGCTTCGACATGTCCGAAGATTCCCGGCAGGGGGGCCTCAGGCTTGCGGACCCGCACCTCCACCGCATCCACCAGCGCTGGATCTGTGGCGGCCAGCACAGCAGTGGCAATCGCCCCCGCCAGTGCCTCGATGAGGCGGAAGCTCTGACCCTCCACGATCTGGCGCACGCGCTCGAAGAGCCCGGCGTAGTCGGCGGTATCGGTCAGGGTGTCACTGGCCGATGCGACGGCGAGGTCCGCATGCAGGATCAGGTCGACGTCGAAGGGCTGCGGCTCCATCCGCTCCTCGAGCAGCACGCCATGCCGGCCCAGGAAGCGCATTCCGATCAAGCTGATCCGGTCCTCGGCGTTCATCACTGGATGGTCGCACGGACGATCGCGTCGGCGACGCGGACCGTCTTCATCATGGCCGCCACGTCGTGAACGCGGACAACGTCTGCCCCGGCGGCGATCGCCAGCGCGACGCTAGCAGCGGTCCCCTCGACCCGCTCATGAGCTGGGGCACCGCCCAGGATCTCGCCGATGAACCGCTTGCGACTGGTTCCGACCAGCATCGGCAGCCCGCCCAGCGCCGCCTTGAGCTCCGCCAGCCGATGCAGCAGCTCGATCGAGTGAGCCGGTGTCTTGCCGAAGCCTATTCCCGGATCGACGAGGAGCCGGTCGCGAGGCATGTCCGCGGCGACCGCGTCGTCGATCGCCGCTCCCAGCCAGGCCACGACCTGCTGAAAGAGGCCGTCGGGATACTCCGCTTGCTCGCTGTTGTGCATCAGCACGAGGTAGGCACCGGCCGCTGCCGCCGCCTCGACCGTGCCGGCGTCGCGGCGCCCGGCCCACACGTCATTGACCATCCCGGCACCGGCCTTCAACGCCTCGCGCGCGACGATCCCCTTGGTCGTGTCGATGCTCACCAGCGCGCGGCCCGCGAACTCCCGTGCCAGGGCCGAGACAACCGGAATCGCCAACAGGAGCTCCGCCTCCGCGCCGATCTCGGGGTGCTCCCCGTAGACCGATGCCGGCCGGGTCGACTCGGCGCCGACGTCGAGCAGGTCAGCCCCCGCGTCCACGAAACTGCGCGCCTGCTCGAGCGCGGCGGCCACGATGGCCGCCAGGTCGCGGTCCGGCTGGGCCAGGCCGTCGCCGGAGAAGGAGTCGGGTGTCACGTTGAGAATCCCCATCACGTAGGTCCGCTCTCCCCAGCGCAGCTGGCTCATCGCCCGTCACCCAGCAGGATCGCGCGCACCGCGCCGACAAGATAGAGCGAGCCCGCCACCACGATCGGGTGGTCGACGCGGCGCAGCTGGCCGGCCCGCTCCAGCGCGGCTTCAGGTTCCGGGATCACCTCCCCGCCGGGCGCGATGCGTCGCCAGCGGCTGAGCAGCTCCGCGGGTCGATGGGCGTGCGGGTCGGCGACCGAGGTGAAGAGGGGCCGTGGCTGCAACGGCGCCAGCATGCGCAGGACGGCGCTGACCCGCTTTCCGCGCATCGCGCCGAAGACGAGCACCGGGCGCTCGACTCCCAGCTCGGCGAGGGCCCTCGCCAGCGCTGCGCCTCCGGCCGGGTTGTGCGCGCCATCGAGCAGCACCCGGCCGAAGCGGTCGCTCTCGATCAGCTCCAGGCGGCCGGGCCAGCGTGCGACCGCCATCCCGGCCCGGATGGTGGTGTCGCTAAGGGCGAGGGGCGCGTGCGCGCGGGTCGCGTCCTCGGCGAGCGCCTCGAGGGTCGCCAGCGCCACTGCCGCGTTCGCCGCCTGGTGGCTCCCGAGCAGGCCAATCGACAGGTCGCGGAGCTCTCGCTCCGGCGTGGAAGCGTCGACGACGATTCCGTGCCAGCCACTCGACCGCAGCGTCGCCCGATAGGGTTGCGCCGGTCCGGCTCGTCGCAAGGGAACGTCCATTGAAGCGCAGCGATCGAGGATAGGTCGCAGGCCGCGGCCGCTTGCGCCGGTGACCGCAAGGTCACCGCGCTTCACGATGGCCGCCTTCTCGCCGCCGATCGCGGCCAGCGTCGTACCGAGGAAGCGCTCGTGGTCGTGCTGCACGTTGGTGACCACCCCCACGCCGAGGTCGAGCACGTTGGTGGCGTCGAGCCGGCCTCCCATGCCGACCTCAACCACGGCCAGGTCGACGCGCTGTCGAGCGAGCTCGCAGATCGCTGCGGCGGTGAGCGCCTCGAACTCGGTGGGTGGGCCGAGTCGCACACCGACCTCGTCGACGGCGGGGAGCACGGCGGCGACCGCGTCGGCGAAGCGCTGCGGCGAGAGCGGCGCGCCGTCGATGGCGATCCGCTCGCGGTAGCTGACCAGGTGCGGCTTTGGCATCGTGCCGACCCGTGCCCCGGACGCCACCAGCACCGAGCGCACCATCTCGATCACGCTCCCTTTGCCGTTGGTGCCGGCCACGAGCGCCCCGCGCAGGCCGCTCTCCGCATGACCGAGAGCCTCCATCAGCGCCTCGATGCGCTGGAGACCCAGCCTCACCCCGAAGCGACCGCGCGAGGTGAGCGCAGCGACCGCCGCCGCGTAGTCCAGCGGGATAACGCTCAGTCGTGGCTCTCTTCGTAGAAGACGCAGTCGTTGAACTGCGGAGAGAGGCAGAGATCGTGGACGTAGCTCGAGTCAAGATGAACCCCACCGCGCAGCTCGCAGCGGCTGACGATCCCCTCCTGCTTCATCAGCGTCCGCATCAGCTGCGGGGCGTCGATCGGGACGCGCCCCTTGTCGCGGTCGGTCAGGTAGAAATGCGGGCAATGGTGGCGCCGGGCGCGGTTATAGCCGAGCGGCACACCCCGACGCCCGACGTGCACAGCAAGCGGCTCAGGGCTGCCGGCGAAGCGCTTCTCGGCGATCACGCAGCGCCCCGGCTCGCACTCCTTGTCGTTGTAGCAGCACGCCCTGGCCGGGCCAACGCCCTCGACCGCCCACAGCTCCCAGCATGGTCGCCGCAGGATGAACGCCGGACAGCGATAGCGAATGGTGAGGTCGCAGTTTTCGACCTCCCAGCACATCGTGCGCCGATCGCCCTCGCGTCGATCGGGACCAAACGGGTCCTTCCCCTGCCGGCGATCTGCGGCCGCGCGTCGTTCGGTCTTGATGATCATCGGAATTCAGCCGACCCCATCTCAGCGTGGCCGAGTGTACCGCCTGCAGTGCAGGACGAGTCGGCCGGTCGTGGGGGCGGCGGCATGTGTTCAGGTGGGCTCGTCAGGCGAGAAACTCGCGCAGCCGGTCCTCCATCGCTTCCTGTGGCATGTAGCCGACCAGGCGAGCGGCCTCTCGACCGTGGTGGAAGACGATGAGGGTGGGGATGCTGAAGATGCTGTAGCGCATCGCCAGGCTCTGGTTCTCGTCGGTATTCAGCTTGGCGACCGCGATCTTGTCCGCGTGCGCCTCGCCGAAGCTCTCGACGACCGGGGAGACGAGGCGGCACGGGCCGCACCAGGGGGCCCAGAAGTCGACGAGCACCGGCTTCTCGGCTTCAAGGACCTCGATTTCGAACGACGCTTCGTCGACGGCCAATGCGGCTGTCATGGTTGCTTGATTGACCTCCAGGATGGACGTGGCCGGAATCCTAGCATCGCACGGGCGGAGACAGGCTGACTAGCCAGATGGGGCGGGGATCGGCACCGGGGTGGGGGTCGGCGACGGGCTCGGGCTCGGCGTCGGTCCCCGCGACAGCACGATATCGACGCTGCTGCCCTTGTCGACCCGCTGGCCGGTCGGAGGATTCGAGCCGATCACCGCACCGTCGGCGACGGTCGCGTCGTACCGCTGATCCACGTTCCCCAGGCTGAGTCCGTTCGCGGCCAGCGTGCGACCAGCCTCGTCGCGGGTTTGGCCCTGGAGCGGCGGAACGGTGACCTGCTGCTTGCCGTTGCTGACGAATACGATGACCGTCGAACCCTTCTTCACCTGTTCCCCAGCCGCCGGCTCGGTGCGGATCACGTTGTTCTGGGCGACCTGGTCGCTGTTCTCCTCGCGCGTATCGAGCTTCAGGCCGAGGCCCTCAGCGTCGGCGCGGACCTGGCTGATCGGATCGCCCACCCAGTTCGGGACTGCGACCGAGCTGGCGCTCGGCGAGGGGGTCGCCCCCGGGCCCAGGCCGGCGAAGATCTGGGCTCCGAGAAAGCCGATCGTCGCCAGCAGAACGATCCCGAGCGACAGGAGCAGCCAGATCCACCACGGCGTGCTCTCGCGCTCGCGCTCGATCTGCCGTCGGGGGGCGACCGGCACACGGTCGGCCGGGCGGGAGACCCGCGGCGGCACATAGATGGTCGGCTCACCGGCGGGAGGGGTCGCCGCGGCTGCCGTCGCTGCGGCCGCCGGCCTCAGGCCGGGTGATGGGATGGCGTCCGGGTCACGCTGCCAGGTGCGCAGCGCCTCGCCAAAGGCTCCCGCGTCCGGGAAGCGGTCCTCCCTCTCTCGCGCCAGCGCCCGCATCAGGATCGCCTCGAGTGCGGGGGGAAGCGTCACGCCGATCGCCGACGGCGGTATCGGGTCCTCGTTCAGTCGGCGCAGGGCGACGCCCGCCGCCGAATCGCCCTCGAATGGGCGGCGCCCGGTCAGCATCTCGTACAGGACAATTCCAAGCGAATAGACGTCGGAGGCACCGGTCACGTTGTCGCCCCGCGCCTGCTCTGGGCTGAAGTAGTGGACGGATCCCAGCGTCGTGCCGGTGACCGTCATCGATGCCTCGCTCACCGCCCGGGCGATCCCAAAGTCGGTCACCTTGACCGTCTTATCGCCGTCGGTGATCAGGATGTTGCCCGGCTTCACGTCGCGGTGGACGATCCCGCGCCGGTGCGCCGCCTCGAGCGCGGAGGCGACCTCGCCCGCGACGCGCACGGCGTCGTTGATCGAGAGCCGCCCGCGGTCGCGCAGGATCGCGGCCAGGTCCTCGCCATCGACCAGCTGCATCACGATGAACTGGGCGGCGTCGACCGGATCGGTCCCGTAGTCGTAGACGCTGACGATATTGGGGTGCGCGAGCTGGCCCGCGGAGCGGGCCTCCTGCTTGAAGCGCGCGGTGAATCCCGGATCGGCGCCGAACTGCGGCCTCAGCAGCTTCACGGCCACCTCGCGATCGAGCTGCTCGTCGATCGCGCGCCAGAGGGTCGCCATGCCGCCCTCGCCGAGCGGCGCAATGAGTCGGTATCGGCCGCCGATCAGCCTGCCGATCATCTCCATCTGCGGCCTGTCCTCCGTGGGACCTCGTTTGCGGCGCTCAGTCTCGCAGGTCGAGGCTCCGGATGTAGGCACGGAACTCGTCGGCCTCGTCCGACTCGAGTGCCACGGCAACGTTGGCCTTGAGCCAGCCGAGCCGGGTCCCGGCATCGTGTCGCACGCCCTCGAACTGGTAGCCGAAGACCGGCTGCTCGTGCATCAGGGCACGGATTGCATCGGTCAGCTGAATCTCGCCGCCAGTCCCGCGGGGCGTCTGCTCGAGCATGTCGAAGATCTTCGGCGTGAGCACATAGCGGCCGAGGACAGCCATGTCCGAGGGGGCGTCGGCGACCGATGGCTTCTCGACCAGGTCTCCGATCTCGTAGAGCCGACCCTCCTCGTGCACCGGAGCAATGATTCCGTAGCGGCTCACGTCGCTGCGCGGCACCTTCTGCACCGCGATCACCGATCCGCGGTGCGCCTGATGCGCGTCGATCAGCTGCTTCGTGACCGCGTTGCCGGAGCGGTTGATCATGACGTCGTCAGAGAGGATCACGGCGAACGGCTCGTCGCCAACGAGCTCCTTGGCCATCAGCACCGCGTGGCCCAGGCCGAGCTGCTCCTTCTGGTGGACGAAGGCGATCGGCCCGATCTCGCTGATGCGGCGGACCTGGCGCAGCATCTCGATGTCGCCGCGCTCCTCCAGCCAGCGGTCGAGCTCCGGCGTCGAGTCGAAGTGGTCCTCGATCGCGCTCCGCCCGCTGGCGATCACGATCACGATCTGCTCGATCC
>JALYSK010000079.1 GCA_030854805.1 Chloroflexota bacterium
GCCAGGCGATCGTCGAGCAGCGCCCGCTCGATCCCGGTCAGCACCGGGGCCAACGCCTCGGTCGCTGCGGCTGGCTCGGCGCGGATGACCTGCCGCTGCGCGAACCGGCCGGTCATCTCGTTGAGCCGCTGCTTCACCCGCGCGGCGCCGGCCAAAGCGGCGAGCAGCTCCTCCTCGGAGGCGGGTGCAATGGCCAGGCGCCCACGGTCGGTCGGCACCGCGATCACCGATCGCGAGCGCGCCAGGCGAATCAGCTCGACCTCCTCCTGGTCCCTGAGGCGGGCGGCGCCCAGTCCCCACCCCAGAAAGCCGAGGCGCGGCCGCAAGGCGGAGGCCGAGGGGCCGCGCAGCGCGATTCGGGTCACTGGACCGCGCAGCAGGACATAGCGTCGCTCGCCGCCGAGCCAATGGAGACGTAGCACGGCGAGATCGACCTCGAGGCGGACGCTGAGCAGGCTCGCGCCGCCGACCACGGCGCTCGCGATCGCGAGCGCGCCCGCTGCCACTGCCGCGATCCCGAGGCCGCCGCCCAGAAGCTGCCCGAACACGATCAGCAGCAGGCCGAGCGAAGCGAGGATCACCGGGGCCAAGAGGAGCCGCCACGTCGACCGCGCCAGCCGGACGTGTGCGATGACGGCCGGTTCTTCCGGCATTGTCTACGAGGTCTCCTCAGACCTTTTCGGTGACGCGGTATTCGAGGTAGCGCCCGGTCAGGAGTCGCGTCTGGGCGTCGAGCGCCGGCAGGTTGCTGAAGAAGACGCCCACGAATGGCAGCGCGATCCATTGGACGCCGGTGGCGATCCGCCGGAGCCGCCCCCACGCCGCAGGGCGGCGAGGCACGATCTGCCGCTCGACCCAGATCAGAACGAGGAGCCCGACGAGGGCGATCGAGAGCATCGTGCTGCCGTAGAGCGGAAGGTTCTGCCCCAGCGTGGTCTCGGCGAAGGCCGGGTTGATCAGCAGCGGGAGGGTTCCGCCGAACGTCACGATGAATGGCGCGATCGCCCAATTGATGTGCTCGCCGAACAGGTTGACGACGCGCCAGATGCGCGAGGCGAGTGGAATCTCGGGGTGGCGGATGGCGTTCTGCACGACGAAGGGAATATCGGTCACCCCCCAGGCCCAGCGGCGGGTCTGGGTGTACTGCTGCGCCAGCGAGCGCCAGTAGCCGCGCGCCCGCACCGCATCACCGTAGATCGGGATGAAGAGCGGCACCGCTCGGAACTTCTCGCCGTAGGTGAAGTAGCTCTTCCAGTAGAAGCGACTGTCCTCGGGGATCGCATCGGTCGCCCAGTACCCCACCTCGTGGACCAGCTTGAGGGTGGTCGAATAGCTGCCGAAGCTCTGCAGCTTCTCAGGCAGCACGCTGCGCCACATCTGCAGCTGGGTGAGGACCGCCGCGAAAAGACGCGCCGGCAGGGGCGACTCCCACAGGTTGTTGTGCAAGTACGGGATCGGCTGGTAGAGCTGCGTCTCGCGCCTTGGATCGGTGAGGTGCGCCCAGGTGAGGTAGGCGAAGTATTGCGGGTGCACCCGGTAGTCGGCGTCGAGATCGGTAACGAGGATGCGGCTCGGATCCATCCCCCGCTCGCGGACGAGCAGCCGGTACAGGTAGCGGCCGCCCCAGGCCATGGCGCTCGACTTCCCGATCACGATCCCCGGCTCGAGGGGATCGAGGATGTGGATGAAGTCGGCGAACTGCTCGGCGAACTCCTCGCGCAAGACAGCCACGTTCGCGATTCCGGCCTCGTCCGTCTCGCGAGTGATGATCGCCACGATCCGCCGCTCGCGTGGCCACGCGGTGGCCGCGAGGGCGCGGACGGTCTCCCGCAGCTTCTCGAGCGGCTCGGTGTAGGTGGGGATCAGCGCCAGATGCACATACTCCTCCCAGCCGGGCAGCTGCCCATCCAGCTGGTCGACCGCCTCGAGGTCGGCAAGCTCTCGCCTGATCCGCCGCCGCTCCGCGCTCGATGCGCGCCAGGCGTGGACGCTCGAGGATGCCGTGAGCCCAAGCGCCCCGCTAGCTGCTCGGTTGCCGAGCTGCGCCAGGCGCCGGGCGAGGACCCTGCGTCGGGCGGCGCGATCCCCAAGCGAGGCGCAGCGCTCCAACCAGTCGACCGCGAGCACATCCCGGATGCGACGGAACGCGACGATCACCGAAGACGAGAACCAGAGGGCGCGACAGAGCCAATAGAAATCGAAGGAGAGGACGAAATAGGCGACCAGCCACGGATAGCTGAAGCTGAGCCAGATCGGACCGATCAGAATCGCCCACGAGATCGTGCCCGGCACCATCTCGAGCAGACGCTCGAGCCAGTGAAAGCGATTGGGATCCTGCGCGTCAGCCATGACGACCGGCGACGCGCCGGTCGGACCCGAAGAGACCGACCCGCTGCGCCCTTGCCGCTCCTTAGTAGACCGGTGTCAGCCAGTCGCGGTAGGCGTCGAGCCTGCCGCGAACGGCTTCGAAATAGCGCTGGGAGAGGCCGCGAGCCACCGGCCCCGGACGTCCGCCGCCGATCGGGCGCCGATCGATCTCGATCACCGGCGACACCTGCGCGCCGGTGCCGCAGAGGAAGACCTCCTCCGCGGAGTAGAGCTCGGTCCGGTCGATCGGGCGCTCGACCACCTCGAGCGCGAGATCATCGCGCGCCATCGCGATCAGGCGGCGACGGGTGATCCCCTCGAGAATATTGTCGGTGACCGGCGGCGTGATGAGAACGCCGTCGCGGACCATGAACAGGTTCTCGGCGCTCCCCTCGCTGACGTGGCCGTCAGCGGTCAGCACGATCGCCTCATCGAAGCCGTTCATCTGGGCCTCGCTCTTGGCGAGCGCCCCGTTCACGTAGGCGCCCGTGATCTTCCCGCGCGCCGGGATGGCGTTGTCATCGGTCCGCCGCCAGGTGCTGACCTGCGCCCGGATTCCGCCCTCGGTGTCGATGTACTGGCCGAACGGCACACCGAAGATGGTGACGTCGGCATCGAGGTTATGGAGCCGCACGCCAATCGTCTCGCTCGACTTGTACACGATCGGGCGAACGTAGGCGTCCTCGCGCAGCCCATCCCGGCGGAGGAGCTCGACGGTGACCTCTGCCAGCTCCTGCGGCGTCTGGCGAATCTCCATCATGAGCAGGCGGGCCGAGGCTTGAATCCGCTCGTAGTGCGCGATCAGCTCGAGCGCGTAGAGCTGCTCCTGATCGGGGTTCCAGTACGCGCGGATCCCTTCGAAAACGGCAGTGCCATAGTTGAAGGCGTGGGTCATGACGTTGATGTTTGCCTCATGCAACGGCACGAACTCGCCACGGAAGAAGGCCCAGAGCGCTGTTGTGCGGTCCGCCGTGACCGGGGCCGTGCTCGGGCTCTCTTGCTTCAACAAGGGCAACCTCCCTGTGCGACTGCACGAACGCCGGGCGGCATCGCGTGGCGCGGTGCAGGAAGTATACCGATCCCGCCCGCTGAGCTCGTCCCCCAAGCCAGTCGCCCGGATCAGTGGACCGGGGCTGCCGTCGAACCGAGGGGTGTGAAGATGGCCAGGCCGACATAGACCGCGTAGAGCGGACCGCCGATCAGCAGGGCCCACGCCGAGAGGCTCCCTCGCCGAAGCATGGTGCCAAAGATCAGGATCGTGGCCAGGAACGCCACGCCGGCGGACGCGAAATGAATGGCGCTCTGCGGGCTGAAGACCCAGGGCGTGAAGAGCAGGCCGAGCACGGTCGGGATGCAGCTCTGGAAGACCATCGCCCCGGTGATATTGCCCATCGCCAGCGTGTCCTTGCGGTTGCGCACCCAGATCACGCTGTTGAACTTCTCGGGGAGCTCGGTCGCGATGGGCGCAATGATCAGCGAGATCGTGGTCGGATCCATGCCCAGCACCCCGGCGAGGTGACGCACGGCGCCGACGAACACCTGGGCGCCGACGATGATCAGGCCCAGCGCCACGACCAGCTGCAGCACGATCACCCGGAGATGCGGAACCCCGAAGTGATGCGCGCCGGGGAGCGCATCGAGCTCCCACGTCTGGGCGGGTATCCCCGGCAGCCGCGTGGCATGCAGGCGATTGAGAGCCTCCACGCCGCCCTCGCCGGGCTCGACAGGGGTGTCCGTGAAGTGCGCCCGAACGTAGACGGCATACACCACCAGCAGGACCCCGGCGACAAGCCACTTGCCCCAGCTGATCGCGGGCGGGAGGAACGCGGTTCCGATCGCCATCGCATACGCGAACACGAAGAAGAGGACGTCGCGGCCGAGGATACGAACGTTGACCTGCATCCCCGTCGACCTGCGCCGCTGGCGTGTGAAGATCACGATCGCCACGCCGGTCACGAACATCGCCAGCGTAGCCAGCATGAATGGCGCTCCCAGGATGGCGCCGACGCCGACCGCGCGTGACGCCTCAACCGGCCCACCGAGCACCAGGGGGCCGGCGATGGCGATCACCGGGATCAACGTCTCGGGCATGGCGGTGGCGACCGCGGCCAGCACACTGCCGACCGCCCCCTCCGCCAAGTTCAGCTTCCTGCCGAACCACTCGATGCCGTTCGTGAACAGCTCGGCCGCGGCGAGGATGATCGCGAGCGACCCCAGGAGCAGAATGATGTCCAACCGATCAGCCTCCGGCAGACCGCGTAAGGATGGCCGCCGCGGCGATCCCGACCAGTAGCAGCCCGAGCAGAACGGCCGAGATCGCCGCGTACCGACGCTCGCCCTGGCGGACGAACGCCGCGACCGCCGGGAGCAGCTGCGCGATCGGCGTGAGCGTCAGCAGCAGCAGCCCGAGAGCCACGATGCTAGCCGGTTTGCCGGCGGCAATCTGCGCGCCCAGCCCGTGGCCGGGCGGCACCGAGGCGTTCCCGGTGACCATGCCGCCGAGGACGCCGAGCGCGATGGTGCCGATGGCGAGCGCCGTGCCGAACGCGAGCGTATGGCTCACCCAGCGCGCGAGCTCATCGGGACCCGATTCGCTCACTGCGGCGCACCGATGGCGCGCATCGCCATCTCGAACGCCACGTACAGGACGACGATCAGAAAGGCGGCGCTCAACCAGCCGGCCTTGATGCGGGGCGCCAGCCGCGCGCCCATGAATGAGCCCGCAGCCACGCCCAGCACGACCGGGCCGGCGATCGACGGACTGACATCCCCGCGCAGCAGGTATGCAAACGCGCCGGCAGCCGCCGTCATCCCCATCATGAAGTTGCTCGTCGCGGCAGCCACGTCCAGCGGGGCTCGCATGACCAGGTGGACGAGCGGCACGCTGATCACCCCGCCGCCGACTCCGAGCAGGCTCGACACATTGCCCGCCAGGAACGATGCGCCGACCGCCAGCCCGCGGTGCCGCTCGCGATAGGACGGCGCGCGCGCGCCATCGGGCGCCGAGGGATCGACCCGCTCTGCCGAGCTGGCTCCGGCGTCCGTCCCCCGAGCGATCCCGCGCGAGAGGCTGTAGGCGGTGTAGAGCATCAGCAGCGCGAAGAGCCCGGCGAGCAGCCGGTCGGGCAGATACGCGGCGACAACGCCGCCGGTGAAGGCGCCGACGACCGTGCCTGCGGCGAGGATGAGCCCCAGCCGCACGTCGGCGCGCCCGGTACGGACGTTATGGGCAGCCGCCCCGGCCGACGTTGCGATCACGCAGACCAGGCTCGTCCCGACGGCGCTGGTCAGCGAGTAGCCGAAGGCGAGCGTGAGGAGCGGCACCAGCAGCACCCCGCCGCCAAGGCCCAGCAGCGACCCGAAGAGGCCCGCTCCCAGTCCGCCGGCGGCGAGGAGCAGGTCGAGGATCAGGGCCGGAGGTGCTGCGGCGCGGTGGGCAGCAGCGCCACATGCCGCGCCCGCTTCAGGGCAACGGTCAGCATCCGCTGGTGCCGGGCGCACGTGCCGGTCTTGCGCCGCGGCTCGATCTTGGCCCGCTCGGAGAGGTATCGGCGGAGGCGGTTGACCTCCTTGTAGTCGATCGACTCGGCCTTGTCGACGCAGAAGTTGCAGACCTTGCGACGCCGCCGGTCGCGGTAGTAGTCCGCCGTGTCGCGGCGGGAACGTGCACTGGGCATGGATGACTCCTGTCTGTCAGATCACGCTAGAACGGGATGTCGTCGACGTCCATCTCTTCGGGCTTCGACGATGCGCTCTCGCCGGCTCCGCGCGGGCGCACCCCGGCGGGGGTCGCCGGCTGGGTGCTGCCCTCCGCTCCCGCAAACCCGCCGCCATCCTCGTCGCGAGCGCGGCGCTCGAGGTTGACGACCCGGGCGAAGCGCAGCTCGAGGCTGGTCCGCTTCTGGCCATCCGACGCCTCGTACTCCCGCGCGCGGAGCTGGCCCTCCGCGTACACCTTGTTTCCCTTGCGCAGCTGCTCGGCCAGCCGCTCGGCGGCCTGCTCCCAGACCTCGACGCGGATCCACATCGTCTCTTCGACCCATTCGCCGTCCGCCCCACGGCTCCGGTCGTTGACCGCCACCCGCAGGTTGGTCACCGCCTTGCCACTCGGCGTGTAACGCAACTCGGGATCGGCCCCCAGATTGCCGATGATCATCATCTTGTTGAGCGTCATGGTCTCCTCCTTGCGCCGCGGTCAGGCCTTGGCGACCGGCTGCTCGGCGGGCTCCGCCTCACCGGCCGCTTCGGTCTCCTCGGCCGTCCCAGGCACCTCCGTGATCTCGCTTCCGTAGTCGAGCGACTGGCCCTCCGAGGGCTCGGACGATGCTTCCGCCCCAGGGGCGCCCGGCTCCGGTTGGCGCTCGGCGACCGCCGGAACAAGCTCCTCGTCTTCGCTGCCCGCACGGCGATCCTCGAGCACGATCACGAGGTGCCGGAGGATCTCCTCGCTGATGAGCAGGCCCCGCTCGATGCCTCGCACCTCCGACGGATCGATATCGAAGTGAATCAGGAAGTACGAGGCGTCGCGGAGATGCTGAATCTCGTAGGCGAGGCGACGCTTGCCCCATGGCGAAACCTTGCTCAGGCTGCCACCGGCATTGACGATCGCCCGGGTCACCTTCTCCACGGCCGACTGGAGCTTGTCGTCCTCCAGGTCGGGGCGGAGCAGGAGCATGAGCTCGTAGCGGCGCATAGGCCGTTCTCCTCCTCTCTATG
>JALYSK010000089.1 GCA_030854805.1 Chloroflexota bacterium
ATCTGGACGTATGGCTCTCGGATCTGGGGCTCGGAGTGCACCGTGGTCCCGCCGATCGTTGAGAGCGCGCTCCGCACCTCTTCCGCCTTGGCCCCGAGCACGTCCCACGCCGGCCCGAAAACACGCACCACGATGTCGTCGCTCGATCCGGCAAGCACGTGCTGGACGGTGTCGCTGAGGTACGTGTTGGCATCGCCCGTGAATCCAGGGTAGCCATCCACGAGGCGGTCGATCGAGGTCTCGGTCGCCTCTCGGTCGGCGGACGGATCGATGCTGATCCACAGCTCCGCGGAATTGATGCCCACCACCTGGTCCCCAAGCACGGCGCGACCGATCTGCCCCGCGACGGTGCGGACCCCAGGGATCTTCTGCAGCTCGGCGCTCGCCTGGCTCGTCAGGCGGTACATCTCGGGGTGGGAAGTGCCCGGCGCGCCTTCCCATTTGACCGTCACGTCCGCGTCGCGGAAGGGAGGCAGGAGCGACCAGCTCAGGAGCGGAATCACCAGCACCGCCGCGAGAACCAGTCCGATCGTCGCGATCAGGGCCGGGCGGACCATCCCGAGGATGCGGCCGAGTGCCGCCTGGTAGCGGCGTTGCAGCCGGCTCACAAGAGGGGACTCGCGGCGCGTGATCGGCCCGCGCGAGAGCAGGATGAAGCTGAGAGCTGGGGTGACGCTCAACGCCACCGCCAGGGAGGCAGCAACGGCGAGTGCATACGAGAAGGCGAGTGGCCCAAAGAACGCGCCCGCGATGCCCTGGAGGAAGAAGACGGGCGAGATTGCAACGATCATCACGAGCGTCGCGTAGATGAGAGGGCGACGCATTTGGAGCGAAGCGTCGATGATCGCCTGGGTGGCGGTCTGATCGCTCACGTTCCGTGGGAGGAGCCGAAGGCGCCGCGCGATGTTGCCGACGTCAACGATGGCATCGTCGATGATCAGGCCCAGGGCGATCACCAGTCCTGCCAGCACCATGGTGTTCATCGTCGTGCCGGTGGCGTAAAGGACGAGCCCAGCGGCTGTCAGTGAGAGCGCAACGGCCACCAGGCTGATGAGCGCAACCCGCCAGTCCCAGAGCAACGCGCCGAGCGCGAGGATGGCCAGCAATGCACCAATGATCAGCACGAGACTCAGGTTGGAGATCGCTTCGTCGATGAAGCTGGCCGGCCGGAAGAGGGAGGTATCGACGGTGATGCCGCGTAGACCGGGCTTCAAGCCGTCGAGTGTCGCCTCAACCCCGCGGGTCACCTCGAGGGTGTTGGCGCCCGGGAATTTCTCGATGACGAGCAGGAGGCCCGGGCCGCCCTTCAGCACCGCATCGCCGATGAGCGGCTGGTGATCCTCGACGACCTTCGCGACATCGCCCAGGCGCAGCGTCGTGCCGCCGACGGCGACCTTTGCCAGGTCGCCGGCCTCCAGAATGGGCTGGTCGTGACGAACCTCGAGCCGTTGCTGGGGGGTGTCGATCCAACCACCTGAACCAGGCGTCGAGGCGTTCAAGAAGGTCAGCGGCGAGACCCACACGGCGTCGCCCGCGGCCTCCACAATCTGGTCCAGCGTGACATCGCTGGCCCGGAGCTGCTCGGGATCGACCTGCACCTGCAGCTGGCGTTCGCGCATGCCCCAGACCGACACGTTCGCGACCCCTGGTACGGCCAGGAGGGCAGGCTTGATGTTCCAACGCGCGAGCACCGACATGTCGATGAGCGACGTGTCGCGTGACGATAGACCGACCAGCATGACGCGGCTGGTCGCCGAGAGTGGTTGGAGGATGACGGGTGGCTTTGAGACGTTCGGCAGCGTGTACGCCAGGGAAAGGCGCTCTGTCACCAGCTGGCGTGCCCGAATCACATCGGTGCCGGGCTCAAAGAGCAGGACGAGAGACGAGAGCCCGGGGACCGAACGGGAGTGGATGCTCTGCAGCCACGGCGTGCCGTTGAGCAGCTCCTCCAGGTTCAGCGAGACCAGGCTCTCGACCTCGTCGGTCGATAGTCCAAGAGCCTCCGTCTGCACTTCAACATAGGGAGGCGCAAACTCGGGCAGCACGTCGACGGGCATCTGCCGCAGCTGGCCGACCCCCACGACCACCAGTACGGCAGCGACCGCGATCATGGGGAAGCGGAAGTGGATGCTCGTCCCGACGATGGCGCGCATCATCGAGAGACCCTCGTCGACCGCGACGCGCAGGGTCTCACGCGCCTCACGGCCCGCAACGTCCGGCGGCCCCCACACAGCCGTGCCCGCTCCTCAGTCGACGGTCAAACGGGGCTGACTGATCGATGCCGGCGCGGAGCGCGCTGAGCATCCTCGTCTGCACACAGACGAGCGACAGAGGGACAGGTGCATCGCACCGTGTCCGGAAGGCATCCCTTTCCGGATGACGCAGGTTGAGGCCGCAGGAATGTGGGCGACACGGCGCTCGGTTATTCCGTGATGGGCTTAGGGAACGGAGTATGCAGATCGGTGGCGTTTTGTAAATGCTTTGTGAACGCCATTTCCGTTGACAACTGTCAACAGCCGGCGGCGCGGCCTGTGTGAGCCGAAGCTCAGCGCGACGCGCCGTGCGTCGGTGACAATGCCTGCAATATGCCGATCAGACGAACCGCAGCCGTCGTGCTCGGGGCGCTCCTGGTCGGCTGTGGCCTCGCGCCCAGCGTCTCGTCCACACCTGCTGCGACCGCATCTCCCACGCCGACGGCCCATCTGGCGCCGACCGGCGCGCCGACGCCGACTCCGGCACCAACCCCCGCCCCCACCGACCTGACGCTGCTGCGCGTCGCGGCCGATAGGCTGGACATCCGCGCAGCCGCAGATCCGCAAGCGGCCATCCTGGGCGGCGTGCTGAACGGCGAGCTCCTCTCGGTCCTTGGCACGCCCAAGCAACTCGGCGGGCGGACCTGGTGGCACGTCGGTGTCGGCTCGCTCGACGGCTGGGCGGCAGAGGGAGCGCCCGCCGATCCGCAGCTCATCGACGGCAAGGGCAAGCGGTCGCTGGCGTTCAACGTCTGGCAGGCGTCGACAGGCGACATCGCACCGGCGGTGGCCAAGCTGGCGCCGCGCGTATACGTGCCGAACGAGGCCTCCTCGACCGTCACCGTCATCGACGCGGCGACGTTCAGCGTGCTGGCCACGCTGGCGGTCGGCAGTCTTCCACAGCACATCACGCCTGCGCACGACATGTCTGCCCTGTACGTCGACAACATGGACTCGAGCCTGTTGAGCGTGATCGATCCAGCCTCGGGCACGATCTCGGGCGGCGTTCAGGTTCCCAGCCCCTACAACCTCTATTTCACGCCGGACGGTAAGAAGGCGCTGGTCATGGCCGAGCCGCTGAACCGAATCGACTTCTACGACGCCGCCACGTGGGCCTTCCTGAGTAGCGTCGCCATGCCTGCGCCGGGCATCGACCACGCCGACTTCTCGGCCGGCGGCCGCTATCTGCTCGGCAGCTGCGAGTACGGGGGCCACGTGGTGAAGGTTGACGTCGTGAGCATGCAGCTGGTCAGCATCCTCAAGGTCGGCGGCAAGCCGATCGACGTCAAGCTCTCGCCGGACGGCATGGTCTTCTACGTCGCCAACCAGGGCCGGGGCGGCGTCTCGATCATCGATCCGGTTCGCATGAGCGAGGTCGGCTTTCTGCCCACCGGCCAGGGGGCACACGGCCTTGCGATCAGCCGCGACACCCGGTCGCTCTATGTCAGCAACCGGCTCGACGGCACGATCTCGGTGATCGACTTCGTTTCGCGCAAGGTGGTCGCGACCTGGCGGATCGGCGGGAGCCCGGACATGCTCCAGGTCTCGCCCGACGGCAAGCAGCTGTGGACGTCGAATCGATCAGGAGCGACCATCTCCGTGGTCGACACGGCGACCGGCGGCGTGGTGGCGCAGATCGGCGTCCGCAACGGGCCGCACGGCCTCACCTACTTCCCCCAGCCGGGCCGCATCAGCCTCGGCCACAACGGGGTGTATCGCTAGCCGCCTACAGGATGTCGTGCTCGCGGGCGGTCATCGGCCGGTCGATCCGGAGCGGGTTGGCCGACGGGTCGCCCATGCCGGTGAGCAGATCGACAACGAGCCTGCTGCCCGCCGCCGAGGCCATGATCCCGTGGCCCGAATAGCCGCCGTTCACGTGAAGCCCCTGCGGTCCGCCCGGGCCCAGGTAGGGGCGCCTGTCCGGCGTCATCTCGTACTGACCGGCCTGCAGGTACCAGGAGACGGATCCTTCTCGCCACACATCGGCCCAGAAGGGGGCCACGCGAGCAAGGGCATGGTCCGAGGCCGGGTCCAGCAGCTCGAACGCCCAGCCCGGATCGATCGGCAGCGCGTCTGAGGGCTCAGAGGCCGGCGTATCGGCATCGGTCCACAACGCCAAGCAGCCGCCCAGCGCCGGACGCCAGTGCGCCGCAGTCTCCTCCTCGATCGTCATCGGTGCGTCTGCGGGGATCGCAGGCAGATCGGGCATCACCAGCTTCTGGCGGCGTATGGCGACAATCTCGAGCTGTAGGCCGGCGAGGGCCGCAACCTGCGCGCTGAACGGCCCCGCGGCGATCACCGCCGCCTCGGCGGCAATCTCGCCGCGCCCCGTCTGCACGCCAAGCAGGCGAGAGCCGTCATGGGTCAGTCGGAACCCGGTCACCTCGGTCCCGGTGCAGAACGCGGCGCGCGAGGCGCGGGCATACCCGATCGCCAGCCGCTTCGGGTCCAGCCAGCCGTCGGCGGCGCGATACCGCCCGCCCAGGACTGCGGCAGAGAGCCACGGCCAGCGGTATCGAGCCTCATCGCCCGAGAGCAGCTCGACGTCGGTCAGGCCCCAGCCGCGCTGGCGTTCGACCAGGCGACGCGAGCGGTCGAAGGTCGCATCGGTAAGGGAGCAGAAGAGGTAGCCGCCGTGGCGCAGAGCCAGGTCCCAACCGCGGAGCCCGCTTCGCTCCGCGAAGTCGTCAAAGAGCGCGATCCCCTCCCGTACCAGCGCGATCTCGTCGGGATTGTCGAACTGCAACCGGAAAGCGCCGGTGCTTGCGGGCGTGGTCAGCGTGGCGAGCGCGAGGCGACGCTCGAGCACGACCACATCGAGCCCGGCGCGCGACGCGAAGAAGGCGGTGGCGCAGCCCACGATACCGCCCCCCACGACCACCAGGTCGGCGTGCGCGGGGAGCTCTTCCTCGTACTGGACGATCGGTATCGACACGGCGCCAGCGTAGCGCGGGGGCTTCTCAGGCGAGCGGTACGCCCCGGGAGTACTCGCGGCTCAATGTCGAAGCGTCGGTGACCAGGAACTCCCGATCGGCGCCGGCCAGCATCGCGGGCCAGTCGATGGTCGCGGCGAATGCGTCGCCCAGCTGCCGCAGCTCGCCGACGCGATCGACTGCGTCGACGTCGATATCCGACGGCAGTCGCACGTCGAGCCGGTAGAAGGCTGCCTCCGGATAGTGGCGGTGCACCAGCTGAGTCTGCTGCTCGGCGGGCGAAAGGAGCAGCTCGTTGAGCAGCCACTCGATCCAGGGCCAGATCCAGCGCGGACGGTCGCGCCGCGGAAACCGCCCGGTCCCCAGCGAGATGACCACGGTGGAGGCGGGTTCGAATGCGTCGCTGTAGTGAAACGCTTCGACGCAGGCCTGGTAGACGGGATTCCCCGCGACACCCGTACCGCCGTCAACCAGAAGACCGATGCCGTCCACGCGCCACGGCTGGAAGTAGGTCGGCGCGGCCGCAGACGCGGTAACGGCACCGGCCAGACCGTACCCGCCGGCTCTACATGAATTGGCCGGGTTGTCGCGCACGAAATACCACGGCATGCCATCAGAGAGGCGCTTGGCGGTGATCAACAGGTCGAGCGGTGCATCGTTCAGGGTCCAGTCTCGCGCCTCCGGACCCAGCTCCTGCCTGATGAGCCGATAAAGCTCGCCGATGTCGTACATGGAGCCTGTGAGAATCCGCGCCAGGGTGCTCCACGGCCGGTGCCGTAGCACCGTCCCGGACCGCTCGACGTAGAGCGTCACGATCCGTTCCGCCGGAATCCCCGCGGCGAGTGCGGCGACGATGACGGCGCCGGCAGAGGTCCCGGCCATGAAGTCGAAGATCTCGCGCGCAGGCCTGCCGGCCACGCGCTCAAGGGCGGCGAGTGCCGACGCCGGGATGATGCCGCGCACACCGCCGCCGTCGATGGCAAGCAGGCGCTTGCGGACGATGGGGCTGTTCATGCAGCCATGCTACCGGCCCCTCGTGACAGCCCCTGCGACGCGCTACGACTCCTCGGCCAGGCCGACCGCACCCGCGGGCGATGCGACACGACCCTCCTGGCGCGCGACCGCCGGCCGCGGCGCGCGGGCCGGCACGCGGCGGGCGAGGAGCACAACCAGCAGGACCGCGGCAACCATCACGATATCGGCCAGTGCGATCGCCGTCTGGAGCGAAAAGAGGCCCGCCTCCGAGAGCGCGATGAGCGCACCACCAGTCCCCGCGCCCAGCGCCGTACCGAGCGTGAACATCAGCTGCAGCGCGGCCGACGAGGCGCCCTCCTGTCCGGGGGCCGCGGTTTCGAGGATGAGCAGCGAGAGGGTCGAGTAGGCGAGTCCCATCCCCAGTCCGCCAATTGCCCAACCGATGGCAGCCGTCGCGATCGGGAGCGCCGGGAGCAGGACAAGGGCCGTGACGGCGATTCCCGCCGCCACCAGGCCCGCTCCGCCGCCGACCAGCTCCCGGCGGACGCCGCGGCCACCGAGGTGCGCCGGCAGCCACGAGCCAAGCGCCCACGTCACGGCCGCCGCGCTCAGCGCCAGCCCGCCGATCACGGTCGAGGCACCGCGCACCGTGGTGACCGCCAGCGGCACGAAGGCCTCGGTCCCGAAGAAGGCGAAGGCGACCAGGAACATGAGGGCCACCACCGCCGGGCGTCCCGGACGCGCTGCAAGGCTGCCCTCGGGTAGGAGCTGGCGCAGGGCGCCAACCGAGAGCCATGCTCCGACGATCAGCAGCGCCGCGACCGCGATCGGCTGCCGCGCGCTGAGGCCGGCCAGCAGGGCCATGCTTCCGAGCGCCAATCGAACGGCATCGACGGCGCGACGGCCGTGGCCGCCGGGTTGACCGGAGGCGGGCACGAGAGCCTCCTCGGAGCGCCCCAGCGCAGCGATCGGGCGCAGCACGGCCAGTCCCATGA
>JALYSK010000110.1 GCA_030854805.1 Chloroflexota bacterium
TACAACGTCCACGCCAGCGGCCACGGCCATGCGACGGCCGCCACCGTCACGCTGAGCGTGCGTGACGCCGGCGCGCGCGCCGGCGCCCCCGCATATCCGGGCCGCGCGGTCCACGACAACGTGCTCGAGGCCAGCGTGGTCGCCTATCTCGATGCGATCAACGGCCTGGTGGCGGATCGTGAGATCGACGTCGCGGCGGTGGCGCCGCTCGACGCCGCGTCGCCCGATTCGGCCGAGCCGGATGCCGACGATGCGCGGCAGCACGCCAGGCGGCGGATGATGGACGCCTATAACCCGTGATCGCCGGGTCGCCGCTGCGCGTCGCCTTCCAGGGCGAGGCCGGCGCATACGGCGAGGAGGCGATCCTCGGCTACTTCGGCGCGGACGAGGCCCTGCCGGTGCCCGCCGCGACGTTCGGGGCTGCCGCCCGGCTGGTCCAGGACGGGACCGCCTCGGCGGCGTTGCTTCCCCTCGAGAGCTCGAGGGCAGGCACCGTGGGCGAGGCCGTCGACGTCCTGATCGCCGGGCGGCTGCGGGTGCGTGGCGAGCTGCTGCTCCCGGTGCGCCACCAGCTGCTGGCGCTCCCGGGCGTTCAGCTCAGCGAGATCGAGCGCGTGGCGAGTCACCCTCAGGCGCTCGCACAGTGTGACGCGTTACTGACCGCGCACGGCTGGCAGCCGGTCCCGGGCGGCGACACCGCCAGCGCGGCACGCTCACTGGCGGATAGTGGGGACCGTCGGACCGCGGTGATCGCCTCGGTGCATGCAGCCGAGCGCTACGGTCTTCAGATCCTTGCCGACCTGCACGGCGAGGACCAGAACCTGACCCGTTTCGTGGTGGTCACCCTGCCGGACCGGGACCTGCCGCCGGGAAACGGCCCGCTCGCACCGCCGCCTGATGCTCCCCGCGCGTCGATCATCAGCTTCGAGACGCGGCACGTCCCGGGAGCCCTGTACGAAGCGCTCGGGGCATTCGCACAGGCCGGGGTAAACCTCAGCCGGATCGAGTCGCGCCCGACGCGTCGTGTCCAATGGCAATACCGCTTTCTGGTCCAGATCGAAGGGGACACCGATCGGGCTCCGGGTTCGGAGGCGCTTGCGACGCTCCGGCGTCACGCCCACGCGGTCGCGGTCCTCGGCAACTTTCCGTCGGCCCGCGCAATCGATCACCCCTGAGGCGGATCGCGCCGCCCTCCCGGTGTGTCCGGCCGCGTAGGGATCGGCATGGTCAGGGTCATCGCAGCCGCGACACTGATCCTGTGCACGGCCGCTTGCGCGACCACCGCCCTACCGTCGAGGGCGCAGCCGTCGACCTTCTCCGCGGCCGCCTCGAACGGTGCGACCGCGACGCTTGGTCCCGCGTCTTCGCGGCAGCCATTGCAATCGATGCTGCCGGTCAGGATCGGCAGCACTGAGCTGCATACCTTTCCGGTCGGCCAGGACTGGCTCGCTCGACTGGCGGGCAAGCTCGGGATCGGGATTAAACGCATGGCGGTCGCCTACGCCAGCGACCACGGCCCCGCCTTCGTTCAGATGTACGCGATTCGGGTCGAGGGGATCGATACTGCCCAGCTGCTGGCCGGGCTGGCGGAGGTCGCCTACCCGAGCGGCGAGGTCGATCTGAGCTCGAAGCTGATTGCCGGCCGCAATGTCACGGTCATCAACCAGCCCGCGACCGCGGATCGGCTGGGCACCTTCTACGCATTTGGGTTGGGCGACACGCTGATCGTTGCAGAGGCATTCGCGGAACCCGTGGTGCAGCGCGCGTTCCAGGCTCTGCCCGAAAGCTAGAGCAGCCGCTCCAGCAGCGAGAAGCTCTCCGATGGCCCGGGCCAGAGCTCGCGCAGCCGATGGCGACCGACTCGCCTCGCCACCCAGCGCAGCACGAGGGCGGTGACGACCAGGTCGTCGAGCGGGCCGATCACGGGCAGGAACTCCGGCACGAGATCGATGGGGCTTGCGATCCAGACCAGGAGCCCCATCAGCGCGGCTCGCTGGCCGCGGGTGGTTCCCGGGTCGGCAAGCAGGCGTCGGACCAGGCGCAGGATATCGGGCAGTAGGCGCAGCGCGGGCAGCGCGAGCTCCCGTGAGGGTCGATGCAGCCAGACGACCAGTACCGCGACCAGCCAGACAGCGACCAGGCTCGCCACGGTGACGAGGAGCGGCGCGACCCAGCCCGCCAGCTTTCAGGCCCTGCCGACCAGGAGCGCCGCGTTCATTCCCCCGAATCCGAACGAGGTCGATAAGCCGACCGCCACCTGCCTCTCGACGGGGTCGCGCAGAACACTCAGGTCGCAGGCGGGGTCGGGATCGACCAGGTTGCAGGTTCCCGGCAGCAGGCCGTGGTGCAGCGCGAGGACGGTGATCGCGGCCTCAATGGCGCCGCTGGCGCCCAGGGCGTGTCCATACAGGCCCTTGGTCCCGGAGACCGGAACGCTCGCCGCCCGCGGGCCGAGCGCCCGATGCAGGGCGCGCGCCTCGGCAAGCTCGTTGAGCGGCGTGCTGGAAGCATGGGCGTTCACGTAGTCGACCGACTCCGGCTCGAGCGACGCATCGGCGAGAGCCACGCCGATCGCGCGTGCCGCCTCGCGTCCGTCCGGACGCGGGGCGGTCATGTGGTACGCGTCGTTGCTGTTGCCGTAGCCGAGCACCTCCCCCAGGATCGGCGCGCCGCGACGCATGGCCGAGTCTCGCTCCTCGAGGACCAGGATCGCCGCCCCCTCGCCCATCACGAAGCCGTCGCGGCCGATATCGAAGGGGCGCGAGGCGGTCGCGGGATCGTCGTTGCGCCGCGAGAGGACCCGGATCATGGCGAAGGCGCCGAAGGTGAGCGGTGCGAGGGGAGCCTCTGCACCGCCCGCCAGGGCGGCGTCGATAACGCCGCCACGGATGGCGTGAAAGGCCTCGCCGATCGCCACCGCGCCGGAGGCGCAGGAGTTCGCGTTTCCGACCGCGGGCCCCGTGATCCCGAGGTCGATCGCGACATTGCTGGCGCCCGCGCCGCCGAAGACGGCCAGGGCGAGCGTCGGCGCCACCCCTCGCACACCGCGCGCCACATACGCAGCGTGCTGCTCTTCGCCGAATGCGACGCCCCCCAGCGCAGAGCCGACGAAGACCCCTGTGCGGTCGCTGATGGGCGACAGGCGCGCATGCTCGACGGCCGTGCGCGCAGCTGCGACGGTGAGGGCAGAGAAGCGGTCCAGGCGCCGGGCTCGCCGCACGTCGAGATGATCGGCCGGCTGGAAGTCGTCGATCTGCGCCGCCACGCGTGAAGGGAACGGACTCGGGTCGAAGCGGTCGATACATCGCACCGCGGACCGGTTGGCCAGGACGCCGGCCCACAGCCCGTCGGCCCCGTGGCCGACCGGCGTAAAGGCCCCGATGCCGGTGACGACCACGCGACGCGGCTTCATTGGTCCGCCTCGGCCAGCGCCTTGATCCGTCGGAGGGTGCGACCGGCAACCGCCTCCACGAAGCTCGCGACCACGCCGTCCATCAGCGGCCCGAGCGTATCGAGCTCGTGCTCGATGATCACGTCGACCGCGCCGTCGACCGGCTCGATTCGCCAGGAGACCTCCATCCCGCGCGTCACGCCACCAACGTGGCTGAACTCGATGGTCTGCCGGGCGAGACTCGGGTGCTGGATCGCCTCCCAGCGCAGCGGAATCAGCCCCCGGCGGGCGCCCATCGCGAATCTGCGCTCGCCGTTGGCTGCCGGCAGGCGGCGGACGTATCGGTAATGAGGGAGGAGCCGGGGCCAGCGCTCCACGTCGGCCGCCAGTGCGAATATGCGCTCCGCGGGCGCCCGCATCCGGAGGCGCATCACGCTCCTCACGGTCGGAGGAGCTCGAAGACCGCGCGAGGTGTGAGCACCTCGGTCGCCGGCAGGCAGTCGCCAAGTGCCGATCCGAGGCGCAGGCGAGCCGTCGGACGGTCGTGCAGGCGCATTAGCGTGCGGCGGAAGAGTGGCGGAGCGACAAGCAGCGACTGCACCGCCCAGGTGAGCACGTCCTTCGCCGAGAAGGCGGCTCTCCGCTCCGTACGGTAGGACGCCGCGGGATCGTCGCTGTGCAACGCGTTGGCCGCGGCGCGCGCCGAACGAAGGGCGCGGTAGATCCCCTCTCCGGTGAACGGATCCACGAAGCCGGCGGCGTCGCCGACCAGCAGCCAGCCCGGGCCGGCGACCTCACTGACCCGATGGCCGATCGGGGCGGCGCCGCGGATCGGGGTGACTGGCTTGCTGGTTCGCAGTCTGGCCGCGACCGCGGGCAGGCCGGCGATCGCCGCACTGAACCGTCGTACGGCACCGCCTCCACCCATGGGCAGCGCCATGCCCACGTTCAGCTCGCCGCCGGGCATCGGCGCCAGCCCGACGTAGTACCCATCGCCGACGTGCATCTCCCCGTGGTCGTCGAGCCCCGCGACACCCTCGTAGTGAGCGACCAGACCCAGCCGGCGTGGAAAGCGCACCGGCCGCTCGACACCAAGCAGACGCGCCGTTCGCGAGCGCGCACCATCGGCGCCGACGACCCACTCCGCGACGATCTCCAGCTCGCCGTCCCGGGTCGCCACGCGGGCTCCGCTGACGCGATCGCCTCGCCGCAGCAGGTTCACGAGATGAGCGCCCTCGAGCAGCCGGGCTCCCCGCGACTCGGCGTGATTGGCGAGCAGAGCGTCGAACCGCCGCCGGTCGAGTCCCCATGCCGTTCTCGGGGAAGACCGATCCGCGTACGGGATCTCGGCCGAGGCGTCGCCGAAGATGACGCGCATCCCCCGCAACGGAATCGCGGCTTCGCGCCACCCGTCAACGCCCAGGCGGGCCAGCTCCTCGGCGATCCGCGGGCTGGCGTACTCAGCGCAGACCTTGGGTCGCGGATGATGGGCCGCCTCGATCAGGATCACGTCGCGCGCGCGCGCCGCAGCGGCCGCGGCAAGGGCCGAGCCGGCGGGGCCCGCCCCGACGACAAGGAGATCGCAGCGCAGCTCGGTCACGGCAGCGCTGCGGTGACGACACGGGGGATAAGTGTCGACGAGCGCCACGTTCTTCGCAGCCCTGCCTCCTCGAGCAGCCTGTCGAGCTCAGCCAGGGTATACGCGCGACGCGCAGAGAGGATCCCGTCGTGCCGCGTGTAGCGGCTGCGGGCGATGGTCGCCGTGATGACGGCGGTCACGGCGAACGGGACGATGCCTCGCTGGAGGTCGTTGATCACAACGCCCCGACGGCTGACGCGGCGCAGCTCGCGGAGCAGGAGAACCGCGTCCGCGGGATCCAGGTGGTGGAGCAGGAGCGACGCGTGCGCGACGTCGACCTCGTCGTCGCCCATCGGCAGGCGGCGCGCATCGGCCAGCACTGTGGTCACGTCCGGATCGGCCTCCGTCCAGGCGGCCGCCAGGTCGAGGATCTCCTGTCGGCTGTCGCTGGCGATCACCCGCCATCGCCCGTGGCGACGTCCGTGTCGGGCAAAGGCGAGCGGCAGGTCGCCGCCTCCGGTTCCCACGTCCAGGATGCTGATCCCCCCGTCGCCCGCCAGGTGCTGAATGGCGCGGATGCTGGCCCCGGCGCCGCCCGGCAGACGGTTCAGCAGCGCCAGCTCGCGCAGGTTGGCGCGCAGCTCGGCAGGGTCCAGATCGGGGAGATCGAGCTTTTCAAGCTCCTGCGCGCGGGCGCGCAGCGGCCAGAGCGGCAGGCTGAGCCGACCGAACATCACCCCGAATCGGTCGATGCGATTCATGATCCTCGCCGGTCTGTTCGCTCCAAGGTAACAGGAGAGGCGCGAACGACATCTGAGGTCGGCATCGGTTGCCCTCCCGCGACCCGATGGGCGGCTACGCTGCTGACGTGACGCTCCTCGACGCGCTGACCGCGGCGGTCGGCATCCATCACGTTCTGACCGACGCCGACCTGCGGGCCTCGTATGAGATCGACTGGACGCGGCGATTTGCGGGACATGCCGTGGCGGTGGTTCGGCCGGGCTCAACGGCCGAGGTCGCGGCGACTCTGCAGGCCTGCGGCGACGAGGGCGCGCGGGTGGTCCCCCAGGGCGGCAACACGGGCCTCGTCGGGGGCGGCGTCCCGCGGGGTGGGGAGGTGGTACTGAGCCTCAGCCGACTGGCCGAGGTGGAGCCGGTCGACGGCGCCGCGGGCGAGGTCACCGTCGGTGCCGGCGTGACGCTTGCCACCCTCCAGGGCCACGCCCGCCGCGCCGGCTACGCGTTCGGGGTTGATCTGGGCGCCCGCGACTCGGCGACGATCGGCGGCATGATCGCCACCAACGCGGGCGGCATCAACGCGCTGAGATGGGGGCCGATGCGCGCCCAGCTGGTCGGCACCGAGGCGGTGCTCGCCGACGGCAGCATCATCGCGCGGCTGCCCGGCCTGCCCAAGGACAACACCGGCTACCACCTTCCCTCCTTGCTGGCCGGCAGCGAGGGGACCCTGGCGGTCATCACCCGCGCCCGCCTGCGCCTCGTGCCGCTCCTGGCGCACCGGGCGGTGGCGCTGCTTGGCCTCGATAGCACCCATGCCGCCGCCTCTGTCATGGCCTCGCTCCGGCATCTCCCGGCGCTGCACGCAGCCGAGCTCTTCTACGAGGAGGGCCTCTCGCTGGTTCTGCGGCATGCCGGGCTCGAGCGGCCCTTCCGCGCCAAGCACCCCGCCTATCTCCTGGTCGAGGTCGCCGACTCGACCGATCCGACCGATGCCCTGGTTGCCGCCCTGGCCGAGGTCGACGCCTCGGACGTGGTGGTCGCGACCGACGAGAACGGGCGGCATCGGCTTTGGCAGATGCGTGAGCGGCATACCGAGGCGATCAATGCGGGGGGGATACCGCACAAGCTCGATGTCGCGGTGCCGGTCGCTCGACTGGCTGAGTTCGAGCGCCGCGTCCGCACCGTGGTCGCGGATGCCGCCGGGCATGCGCGGACGATTCTGTACGGCCATATCGGTGACGGAAATATGCATGTGAACGTGCTCGGGCTGCCTCCCCGGGACGACGCCGTGGATGAGGCCGTCCTGCGCCTTGTGATCGAGCTCGACGGCAGCATCGCCGCCGAGCACGGCATCGGCGTCGCCAAGGCACGCTGGCTGGAGGCCGACCGAGGGGTCGCGGACGTCGCGGCCATGCGCGCCATCAAGCGCGCCCTGGACCCCGCCGGGATCCTCAACCCCGGCGTGATCTTTCCGGACGACCGCGCTGACGGCGCCGGATAGCTACCCCGCCGCGCCACCACCCCAGATGTCGCCGACCGTGAAGCCCTCGGGAAAAGGGTCCTCACTGTCGACGACGTATTGCGTCAACGCGTAGATCCACGCCGCGCCGGTGATCGTGGGGACCACAGCCGGGTAGGGCCCGACCTGCGTCGTCCGCAGCAGCCGTCCTGTCCAGGTGGTGCCCAGGATCCCCTCGTGCACGAACGCCTCGCCGATCCCGAGCTGGCCGCGGGCGTGGAGGGTCGCCATCTTGGCGCAGGTGCCCGTCCCGCACGGCGATCGGTCCAGGATTCCCGTCCAGGAGCTGGGTCGGTCCCAGTCCAGCTGGCCGCTCGAGACGACGACGGTGTTCTTCAGCGTCGCGCCTGGCGCCGTCGGCGGTGCGGTGAACTCGAAGATCGAGATGCCGGAGATCGCGTCATTGTCGGGGTGCACGGCCGGCACCTGCTCGCGCGCCGCAGCCTTGATCATCTCGCCCAGGCGCACGATGTCGCCACCCTCGTCCGGCGTGAGGCGCAACCCGACGGCCGATGCGTCGGCGATCGCGTAGAACATCCCGCCCCACGCCACGTCGACCGTTACTGTCCCCAGGGTCGGCACCTCGACCGGGAGGTCGAGACCGACGACGAATGCGGGCACATTCTCGAAGGTGACGGCGGTCACCTTCCCGTCGCGGCAGTCGGCACGCACCCGGATCAGGCCGGCCGGCGCCTCCAGCACGAGCTCGGTGACCGGCTCGCGCATCGGCAGCATGCCGGTCTCGAGCAGGACGGTGGCGGTGCAGATCGTGTTGCTGCCCGACATGGCCGGGTACTCGGCCTGCTCCATGATCACGAACCCGGCGTCCGCGGCCGGGTCGGTCGGCGGCAGGATCAAGTTGCAGCAGAGCGCCGGATAGCCGCGTGGCTCGCGCAGCATGAGCCGGCGCAGGCCGTCCGCATGCCGTTCGAGGTGGACCCGTTTCTCGAACATCGTGGCGCCCGGCACGTCGAGCACGCCGCCGGTGATCACGCGTCCAGGCTCACCGCCGGCATGGGCATCGACCGCGGTGATGACCCTTCCCAGGCGCATGGAGTTCCCTCTTGGTGAGCGACCGGTCAATGGCGGCCGACGCCCCCCGCGTTATGACCTGCTGCGATGAGATCGAGCGAAATGCGCGACTAATCGGTGGAAACTGCCCCAACCTATCACTGCGGGTGATGCATCGGGGCGTCTAGGGCCCCGATTCAGGCCAAAGACGCCCAACGTACGACCTGTGGTCATAAGCGGCGGGGATCGCGGGTAAGTGGCACGCCGGATCCTCACCGCACGGCGCCGGCGGCGTCGATCGGCCACCAGTCGACGACGCGATCGGCGCGGACGACGGTATACCCATCCGCCAGGTTGGCGACCGCGCAGGCGTGATTTGGCAGGATCCGCACGGGCTCGCCGACCTGCAGATCCGAAGAGGCCGGCAGCTCGAGCACGCCGTGCTCCTCGGAGAGCCGAACCACGGCGCCATCGGTACCGACCAGGCTGCCGTAATCGGGCAGGGAGCTGCCGCCGTGCGCACCACGGTCGAGCCCAAGCGTCTTCGCTCCCGCGTCGACCACCGCACGGCCAGGCTCCGGACGGCTGATCACGGTGGCGGCCACCGTCAGTGCGCAATCATCCGGGCCAGCCGCTCCCAACGCCACCTGCATTCCATCGTAGAAGACGTAGTTCCCAGGCCTCGCCTCGGTGACCCCGGGTTGCGCGATGCTCCGCGTCGCGGTGGGGGTGTTCCCCACGCTGACGACCTTGACGGAGCCGATCAGCTCCGCGGCGTGGAGCACGGACTGCGCCTCCTCCTCACCGATTCGGTCCAGCTCGCGGGCCGATCCCGCCGCATAGGCATGGCCAGCATGGGTGAAGACGCCTTCGAGCTCGAGCTCGGGTCGGGTCGCGATGCGCCGGGCCAGAACGGCCGCGCCTTCGGGCGGGACGCCGCATCGATGCAGCCCTGAGTCGATCTCGATGCGCACCCGGAGCGTTGCGCCAGCCTGGCGGGCCGCTGCGGCCGCTGCGTCAATCCCTTCCGGCGAATCGACCCCGAACGAAAGCTTCATGCGTCCTGCCAGCGCCGTCGCGCGCTCGAGCTTCGCCGCCGTCACGAGCTCGTAGGCGATGAACAGGTCATCGAACCCCGCGTTCGCAAAGACCTCTGCCTCATCGAGCTTGGCAGTGGTCAACCCGACGGCCCCGGCCGCCATCTGCCTCTGCGCAATGGCGACCGACTTGTGCGTCTTGACGTGTGGCCGCAGGGCCACC
>JALYSK010000159.1 GCA_030854805.1 Chloroflexota bacterium
AGGGAACGTCGCAGCGCGCTACTGACGGCCATCTCGGGCCTGCGCGAGGATGACCGGCTGATCATCGGCTACCGCTATTTCCTTGAGCTTGACGAAGCGGAGACCGGGGAGGCGCTGGGGATAGCGCGCGGGACCGTCAAGTCGCGGCTGTCGCGCGCGCTTCGGCGCCTGCGTTCCGAGATCCGACCGGACTCACCGATCGCGCCATCGGCATGGCCGGGCGGCGATCCCGCACTGCAGGGCGACGTCGATGACCGCCCGTCCGATCACGCGGGGACGCCGTCATGAGGGATGCGCGGACGCTTGGCGACGCGGAGCTCGAGGCCGCTCTGGGCGACCTCGGACGCGCCCTGATAACGCCGCGCGCGCCCGATCTGGCCCGGACCGTCCGGCTGCGGATCGCCTCCGATGACACGCGCGCGGCATCTGGATCTTTCCCCTGGAGGCGGCCGATCTTCGGCCGCCCCCTTCGGCGCGCGGTTGTCGTCGCGCTCGCCGCCGTGCTCGTTGTCGCGGGAGTCGCCACCGCGCTCGGGCTCGGTCTGCCCGGACTGCGCTTCGTCTTCTTCGGCCCGACGGCCGCTCCGACCACGCTTGCACCCACGGCGACTAGCCCGCCCGGCGATCTGGAGCTTGGTCGGGCGGTGGATCCGGCCACGCTGAACGAAGCCGCCGGCTACGAGGCGCTCCTGCCGACCCTGCCCGAGCTGGGCCCGCCGCTCGCCGTCTACATCGATCGTCAGCCGCCGGACGCCAGGGTCAGCGCGATCTATCCAGCCCACGCCGGATTCCCTGCGGCAACCGGTTCGCAGGTCGCCGTACTGGTCAGTCAGTTTCCCGGGCACATTGAAGGAGGCTTCTTCCAGAAGCAGATTGGCCCCGATACCGCGGTCGAGCCGGTGACGGTCGGCGGCCGCCCGGGGTTCTGGGTCTCCGGAAAGCCGCACCAGCTCATGTACGTCGACCCCGAGGGCGCCGTCAAGACCGATTCGATCCGCCTCGTCGGCAACGTCCTGGCATGGACGGCCGGTGATCTCACGGTTCGGATCGAGGGTGCAGCGGACCTCGCCACAGCACTGCGCATCGCGGCCTCCATGCACTGACGTCAGCCGCTCTCGGGAACCGGGCAGCGGGCGGCGGTGTACGAGTGGCGAGCACCAAGATTGGAGGCGCGCCCACCATGCGCCGGTTCATCACCCCGATCGCGATCCTTGGCGTGCTGGCCAGCGGCTGCACCACCGGCATCGGTAAGGCCGCACCGACGCCCTCCCCCGGACAAGAATCGCCTGCCGCGACAGCGTCGGTCACGCTTTCGGCGGCCTCCCCTGACGCGTGGCTGCTGGTCGGGAAGAAGGGCAGCGATATGCTCGAGGTCATTCGAGCCAGCACACAGGAGCAGATGCTTGAGCTGCCGATGGGCGTTCCCACCGGGACTGACTGGAGCCGGATGGTTGTTGCCACAGCGGCCGTAGGGAACACGACCGTCCGCGATCTCACCGTTCAGCCGGGATTGGGTGGCCGCCAGACGACCGTCGATGGCGCGTGGCAGCTGCCGACGATCGGCTACGACCCGACGCCCGTCGGGCTGTCGGCCGATGGGTCGACCGTCGTCCTGATCGAGGCGCGTCCCGCGTCGGCATCGGCCATCACGAACGCGTCCACCAGTGCGCGCTTCGCCGTGCTGCGCCTGGCGGACCTCGACCAGCCGCCGCGAATCATTCAGTTGCCCGGAAACGTCGAATACGACGCGGTCTCGCCCGATGGCGACACGCTCTACGTGGTCGAGCACCTGAGCGGCGAGCCGGCAGGCCGCTACCAGGTCCGCGCAGTGGACGTCACCAGTGGCTCGCTGAAGGATGGTGTCATCGCCGACAAGCGCGGGCTGGTCGAGCCAATGGCAGGGTGGCCGCTGGCCCAGGTCCGGCACGCCGACGGTGGCGTGTTCACCCTGTACCGCTCCGACGAGCACCCGTTCATCCATGCGCTCGACACGGTCACCGGAACGGCCGTCTGCATCGATCTTCCCGCGACCGGCGTCGACGACGCCGATGCGGCCCTCGACTGGGGTCTCGCACCGACATCCGACGGCGCTTCGATCTATGCAGTGAACGCCACCCTCGGCCTCGTGATCGAGGTCGATCCAACGCAGCTCGCCATCCGGCGGTCGGTCAGCGTCAAGGCCCTCGCCGCCGGCGGGATCGTGCTGGCCAAGGTCGGCCACATCGAGGGCGGCCCCGTCGCACGGCGGAGCATCGTGGCGCCCGACGGGCGAACCCTCTACGCGGCCGGCGCGGGCGGCATCTTGGCCATCGCCACCTCAGATCTCAGTGTGCGCGGCCGTTTCCTCGACGGGCAGGCGGTCGACACGCTGGGCGTGACCGCCGACGGTGGAGAGCTCTACGCCCTGCTCGGCAGCGGCGGTCGGATCGTCAAGCTGGACGCGAGCAGTGGCGAAATGCTCGGAGAAGTTCCCGGCGCCGGCTACGACCGGCTGTTCGCCGTCGTGCCTTGGTGAATGCGATGGCCACGCGATTAGGCGGTCGTGTGGCGTGACAGGACACACTAGGAACCGCAGCCGTCAGCTCGGCCGCCTTCGCTGCACCACGACCCACGTCACGGCCCAGACGGCCAACATCAGCGCGCCAGGGCAGCGATGTCTCGGCGGAGCACCCGGAACCAGTGCAGTCGCTCGATGATCCCCGCGACCGCCTCTGGCGGCGGCTCATCTGGAATGTTCGCCATCGCTGCTCGAATGCGATCAGCGGTGATAACCAGACCGCCGCGATAGCCGTACCACAGGTCATTCGGCCAGCCTGGGCCGACACCGCGGGTTCGCTCCCGCTCAGCGTCAAGCCCATCGAGCACGTCGAGCAGTAGGTGGTAGCCGTGCTGCTGGGTAGGGCCCTGCCCTATCTGGATCATGCGATTGAGCACGGTGTCGACCCAATCGAGGAAGTTCAGCGCCTCTGCGACATAGCGCATCTCGGGCATGGATACCTCCTCATCCGCGCGAGCCGGTGATCCGGATCTGTGTGCAAAGCCGCTGCGAGAGCGGTCGAAGGTCTGCTCACGGTACCGCCGGAACACGCCGATGCTGAGCACGATGGCGGCCACGGCGGGCTCAACTAGGCGGACATGCCTCTCTTGTGAACCGCCTCACCGAATCGCGGCCGAAACCGCTTGGTCCAGCGTTAGAGCCGAACCGGTCTCAAACAGGCGTTCGGCTTCCTCGCCCAGGCGGTCACGGGCGACATCCAACGCCGCCGCGCAGCTCTCGTCATCTCGTGGCCGGTAGCCGACGCTCACGGTGCGGCGCAGGCTGGATGCGGCTCCCATTAGAAGGGCGGTTTTCGTCGGATCGTGGTCGGCTTCGAGGATGGCGAGCTGCTCGAGGCACTCCACGACGCCGGCCCGCTCCCCCATCGCACCGTAATGCTCGATTGCTTCGCGGAGCAGATCTCGAGCCGCGTCGAGTCGGCCGCGCCGATGGACCTCACCTAACCACAGCAGCGTGCTGGTCTCGAGCCAGTGGTCACCGACCTCGGCGGACAGCGCGCGACCTTCCTCAAACAAGGGCAGGGCTTGGTCGAGTGGCCCTGCTTCAGGGCGACCGGAGACGACTCTGGTCTAGTGCCCACGCTTGGTGACGATCACGAGATCGGCGCCTGCGGATGCTCTGGTAACCGTAATCGATACTCCGGCGGCGGCATCGGCGAACGTGGTTGGTCGACCCGGGCCGCCGAGCGTAGCGATATCGAGATCAGAGCAGGGCCCAAATCTGGGATCGCCCGGCGTCGCGTCCACGACGCGAATCGGTCCTGCGCCGGTGACGATGCTCGAGTCGACCGTGTACATCAGGACACCCGTGGAACAGGCCGCTGCATCGTTGCGGACCGCCTGACGGCTCTCGATGACAAAGGCCGAGGTGGCACCAGTCGGGATCACAACGATCTTGGTGCCGCCCGGTTGCTCAAGGGGCCGTAGGCGATGGGTTGTCGTGCCGGGTTTGGTCACGCAGTCGATCTGCGAGTCGCGCAGCCAGCCCATTTTCCACTTCTCCCAGCCGAAGAAGTCGGGGCCAGCGCCGTTGATCTGGCTCATCACATCCCAGTTGCCGGTGTAGGCTTGGAAGTCCGGCGTGGGGCCCGGTGGGTTGAAGGCCCAGAGGTCCGGCAAGCCGAAGGTGTGAGCGGTCTCATGGTCGAGCACCTCGAAGCCGGTGGCACCCCAGGACCAGATGTCCTGACCGAATGTGGCACCGTGGCGAAGCGCGACGCCATCGGCGCGAACCTCGGCTCCGGTGGGGTCGATGAAGCCAGGCGAGAACGTGATTCCCACGGCATTCCGCGGCGGGACGACATAGACCAGGTCATAGGCGGAGAAGTCCACCACGCGGTCGGCGAGGCCCACCGCTTCGCGGATGTAGGCGGCGTGCGTGGCGAACGACAGACCTCGCGAGATACCGTAGGCCGTGTCGGGTTGGCTCATGCGATACCAGTGGGCGATTGGTGTGAGCTTGAGGCTCAGGCGTCCATACGAGGATCGCGCGAGCCAATCCGCAGCCGGCGCCAGCCAGTCGTAGTAGGGCTTCGTGGTGCGGTAGCCCGCGGGCGCCGCGCTGGCGCGGGCGTTCGGGAAGTCGACGAACAGCATGACGGCACGCAGAGTCCCAGCCGGCCTCAGGAACACGTCGTAGTTGGTCTGGTGCCCCTCGTCCAACCAGCCGGTCGTGCCGGCCAGCTTGCACGGGCCAGCGCTCGGCTGGGCCTGTTGGACCGCGGCGTGTGCGGGTATGGGCAACGCGGCGGCGACGAGCGCAGCGCCGAGTAGCCAACCGACTAAGTGTCGTGAGCGGATGGAACGCCCCGCTGAACGCTCTCGCCTGGGGTTGCGTGAATGCACGAGAACGCCGCCTTTGCCCAGTGCTCTGCAATCCTGGGTCGGTCTCGCCAGTGGCTCGGCGCGGCTCGGGCGGCCGAAGAGGCGCCGCGCTTCAAAGCTCCCCGTGGACGTTCAGCCTACGCCATGCGCGAATACGCGTCTAGACGGAGTGGGGCTTACCCACCTCCAAATCGACTTCGCGACGCGCGCGACGGGAAGATCAGAGCTGGAGGTCATGCGGCGGCTCTCGGGATGGCAATTCTCGCGATGCTGGCAGCCGGCTGCCGTGCCCCTGCCTTGTCAGCACCGCATCGTGGGCGTCCGGCGGTGCCGAGAGGGGCCCTTTCGTGCTCAGAGTCGTGGTCGGGGCGAAAGGATTCGAACCTTCGACCTCCTGAACCCCATTCAGGTGCGCTACCAGACTGCGCTACGCCCCGACCGAACCGGGAGAGTATAGCGGGAGCACCCTCTCGCCCAGCTAGGCGCCGAGGCTGGCCAGCTCATCCTTCGGCTCACGCGCCATCAGCTCAGCGACGGCAGCCAGCGGCGCCACGCCGCGGTGAACGACCGCGTCCACCTGCTCGGCGATGGGCAGCTCGACGCCGTAGTTCGCGGCAAGCCGGAGGGCCGCCGGCGCGGTCGTGACACCCTCGGCCACCCCGTTGAGCTCCATCTCCGCCTCCGGCCAGGTCAGGCCGGAAGCGATCAGCTCACCCGCCCTACGATTGCGCGAGAGCGGGCTCATGCAGGTGGCGATCAGATCGCCGACCCCGGCCAGGCCGGCGAAGGTCATCGGATCGGCGCCGGCGGCGATTCCCAGCCTCGTCATCTCGGCCAGCCCGCGAGTGATGATCCCGGCCTTGGCGCTGTCGCCCAGGGCCAACCCATCGGCCATTCCGGCCGCCAACGCGACGACGTTCTTCAGCGCTCCGCAGAGCTCCACCCCGATCACGTCGGGATTCGTGTAGACGCGGAAGCGATCGCTGCTCAGGACCGATGCGAGCTCGGCCGCGAGCTCGGCCTCGACCGATGCCACGACCGATCCGGCCGGCTTCCCATCCGCGATCTCGCGCGCCAGGTTTGGGCCGGAGAGAACGGCCACGCGCCGCCCGGGAAGCTCCTGCTCGATGACCTCGCTCATCCGCAGGTGCGTCCCCTCCTCGATCCCTTTCACCACGCTCAGGATCGCGGCCTCCGGGTAAAGCCGCCCGGCCAGCAGGCGCAGGGCCGTCCGCACGTGCGCAGACGGAACCGCCAGGACGAAGAGACGATGCGGCTCGGCGAGGTAGGCGTCATCGGTGACGACACGCAGGTTGGGGGGGAAGATGGCGCCGGGCAGATAGCGCCGATTCTCGCGTTCGTGGGCCAGCGACTCGTTCGCCTGCGCCGTGTGCGCCCAGAGCGAGACCGGGCGTTGGGCGGCAGCGAGGCGAATGGCAAGGGTGGTTCCCCACGCGCCTGCGCCGATCACCCCGATCTGATCCGTCACGGGCCCGAGGATAGCAGCGGCCTAGCGCCGCTTCGCGGCACGACGGGGCCGTGCCGAGCGACGAGCCGCGTCTTCCGATTCGCGCTGACGCAGGACCAGCCGAATTGGCGTTCCGAGGAAGCCGTACGCCGCGCGGATGCGATTCTCGAGGTAGCGCCTGTAGGAGAAATGGATCAGCTCCGGATCATTCACGAAGATGACGAAGGTCGGCGGCCGGACCGCCGCCTGCGTCGCATAGAAGACCTTGGGCAGCCGATTGCGCACGTGCGCCGGGGGGTGCTCCCGGACGGCGTCGGAGACGAGGCGGTTCAGCTCCCCGGTCGGCACGCGGCGCAGCCGCTCGTCGGCGACCCGCTTCGCCTCGCGCAGGATGCGCTCGACGCGCTGACCGGACTTCGCTGACGCGAACACGATATCGGCCCAGCTCAGGTACGGAGCCTCGCGGCGCAGTGTCTTGAGCCACTCGTCGGCGGTGTGGCCGTCCTTCTCCACCACGTCCCACTTGTTGAGCACGAGGACGAGTCCTTTGCCGGCGTCCAGAACGTAGCCGACGACGTGCGCGTCCTGGGCCGTGTAGCCCTCCGTCGCATCGGTCATCACCACCGCCACGTCGCATCGGTCGATCGCCTTCATCGCGCGCAGGACGCTGTAGCGCTCGATGCCACGGTCGATGGCGCCGCGGCGTCGAATGCCTGCCGTATCGACCAGGATCATCGGCTCGCCCTCCACCTCCACGGCGCTGTCGACCGGATCGCGGGTCGTGCCGGGGATCTCGGAGACGATCATCCGGTCCTGGCCAATGACGCGGTTGATGAAGGTCGACTTCCCGGTGTTGGGGCGTCCAACGATCGCGACCCGGGGCGGTCCGAGGTCGGATTCGGCCAACTCGGCGAGCTCCTCATCGGTCAGGCCGTCATCTGGCTGGACCGATGCCTCGGCAGGGGGCAGGCGTTCGACGATCAGGTCGGCCAGGTCGCCGGTGCTGCGCCCGTGCTGGGCGCTGACGCTGATGCTGGGGTCGAAGCCGAGCGCATAGAACTCGACTGCCTCCTGCTCGCGGCGCGGGTTGTCCGCCTTGTTGACGACCAGGATGGTGGGCTTGGACGTTCGGCGCAGACGATCTGCCACCTCGTGGTCGAGGGGCGCAAGCCCGGCGTGGGCGTCGACGACGAAGAGGATGAGGTCGGCCTCTTCCACCGCCACGCGGGCCTGGTCCTGGACGCTTGACTCGATGTCGGTCCCGGGCTCGAGCTCCAGACCGCCGGTATCGACCACGCGGAAGTCACGCCCGTTCCAGTCGGCGGTAGCGTAGACGCGGTCGCGTGTGGTGCCGGGAATGTCCTCGACGATCGCCAGCCGCTCTCCGACGAGCCGGTTGAAGAGCGTGGATTTCCCAACGTTTGGGCGGCCGACGATGGCGACCACGGGCAGTGAGGGCATCAGACGAGTCTACCGGCCGCCGGGCGCGGCGGCAGCCGGCGGCTCCGGCCGGCACCCGGCTAGGATCATCCGCATGCGGATTGGCATCGTGGCGACAAGGCTGGCAGGGGTCGACGGCGTCACCTTCGAGACGGCGAAATGGGAGGCAGTGCTCGACGGCCTGGGCCATGAGATCCGGCTCTGCGCCGGTGAGGTCGACGCGCTGCGCTACGTCTCGCGCCTCGTCCCGCCGATGCACTTCACCCATCCCCCGGCGGCCAGGGTCACGGAGGCGGCCTTCGACCCTGAGAGCGACCCCGACGCGGTCCGGGCGGAGGTCGAGCGCCTTGCCGCGCAGCTCCTCCCGGTTCTCGAGGACTGGGCGACCACCGCCCAGCTCGACCTCCTCATTGTCGAGAACGCCTGGGCGATCCCGATGCAGCTGCCGCTCGGGCTCGCCCTACGTCGGCTCGTCGAGCAGACCGGGCTGCGCGCCATCGGCCACCACCACGACTACTGGTGGGAGCGAGAGCGCTTCGCGACCCCGGTCGTCCCCGATCTGATCGAGGAGGCTTTCCCGCCGGACCTGCCGAACATCCGCCACGTCAGTATCAACTCGGTCGCCGCGAAGGAGCTCCATCGGCATCGCGGGATCCAATCGACGGTCATCCCGAACGTCTTCGACTTCGACCAGCCGCGGCCCCGGAAGCATCCCGCTGTGCGGCGCCGCCTCCGTGCCGAGCTGGGAATGGGTGAGCGCGGGCTGCTCGTCGTGCAACCGACGCGCGTTGTGCCGCGCAAGGGGATCGAGCTCGCGATTGAGCTCGTCGGGCGGCTCGAGGACCCGGACGCGGTGCTCCTCATCACCAGCCCGGCGGGCGACGAGGGGCTCGACTACCTGGTGGAGCTCGAGCGCCTGGCCGAAACGAAGAACGTGCGGCTGCGCTACGCAGCCGACCGGTTCGCTCCCGACCACGAGGGGACGCCAATCCGCCCCGCCCACTCGCTCCACGACGCCTATATGGCGGCCGACCTGATCACCTATCCCAGCCTCTACGAGGGATTCGGCAACGCGCTCATCGAGGCGATCTTCTACGGGACGCCGCTGGTCGTGAACCGCTACCCGGTCTACGAGGCCGATATCAGGCCGCTGGGGCTGCGGTTCGTCGAGCTGGATGGGTCGGTCACCGATGCCGCGGTGGCCGAGGTCCTGGCGCTCATCGGCAGCCCCAGTCGGCGCCAGGCCATGGCGCGGCACAACTTCGCGATCGCGCGCGATCACCTCTCGTACCGACTCCTGCGGCGCAGGCTGCGCCGGCTCATCGGCGACCTGGCGCCTGCCGCAACCGAGGCGGTCAGCTAGTCAGGGCGTAGATTCGGTCGCGGACCGCCTCGAGATCAACCTCCGGGGTCGAGGTGCCGCCGGTGATGCCGATCGAAGCCTTGCCGCGGACCCAGTCCGCGTGCTCCGCCGCCAGCTCATCCGCATCGGCGACATGGATGGTATCGGCCAGGATCTCGCCGCACTTCACCGCCAGCTCCTTCGTGTTGGAGCTGTTCTTGCCGCCGACCACGATCATCGCCTCCACCTCGTGGGCCAGCGCGACGGAGTCGTCCTGCCGGGTGAGCGTCACCGGGCAGACCGTGTTCACGACCCGCAAGTCGTGGCATCGGCGCAGGCAGAACGCGGCAAAATCATCGAGCTTCTGGGGAAGGATCGTCGACTGCGAGAGGACGCCGATCTTTTTGGTGCGCGGCACGCGTTCCCAGGTGGACCGATCCATGTCGTCCACGACGACGTGCTTGTCGCCGGCGTAGCTGCGCACGCCCTTCACCTCGGGATGGTCCTCGTGGCCGATGATGCACACCGTGTAGCCCGCCTCGGCCAACTCGCGGGCGGCCTTCTGCGACTGGAGCACCCAGGTGCAGGTCGCGTCGATCACCTCGAGGTCGCTCTTGCCGCGCACTCGCTCCATCTCGCCCGCCGGCACGCCGTGGGCCCGAATGACCAGGGTGCCGCCCTCAACCTCGTCGGCGAGGTCCGCGGTCTTGATGCCGCGGTCGGAGAGATCGGCCTTGATGCCCGGGTTGTGGACGAGCTGGCCGAGCGTGGTCACCTCGTGTCCCTGCTCGCGCGCGTGCTTGGCCTTGTCGATCGCCAGGCGCACGCCATAGCAAAATCCCGCGCGCTCGGCGATCCTGACCTCGGGCTTCGTGGCTGTCGTCATCCCATCCATTCTAGGAGGGATACGTCGGGAGGGCCGAAGGCTCGCAGGCGGCTAGCGCAGCAGCGTAGCGATCTCACCCATGATCCGGTCGCTCCCCTCGCTCAGCAGCTCCCGGGGGATGCGCCCAGTCGGCAGGTGGGCGAGCGTGAATGTTTGGCCGATGCGGATCACCACCCTGGTCCGATGCGGCACCCGCGAGTGTCCCGGAAACAGTCGCTCGGTCCCGGAGATCGCGACCGGCAGCAGGGGGGCGCCGCTGCGAATGGCGAGCAGTGCGGCTCCTGGCTTCGCGGGGCCCAGCCCCCCGGCGCGCGATCGTGTGCCCTCCGGAAAGATCGCGATTGGCCTCC
>JALYSK010000068.1 GCA_030854805.1 Chloroflexota bacterium
CGGATGCTCATGAACAACCTCGATCCGGAGGTCGCCGAGGATCCGGACCACCTCATCGTGTACGGCGGCACCGGGCGGGCTGCGCGCTCGTGGGAGGCGTTCGACGCGATCGTGCGCGAGCTACGGCGGCTCGAGAACGACGAGACTCTGATCGTGCAGAGCGGCAAGCCGGTGGGCGTCTTTCGCACCACCGTCGACAGCCCGCGGGTTCTGATCGCCAACGCGCTGCTGGTCCCGCACTGGGCGACCTGGGAGCAGTTCCGCGAGCTGGAGCGCAAGGGCCTGACCATGTACGGCCAGATGACTGCCGGCAGCTGGATCTACATCGCCACGCAGGGGATCATCCAGGGGACCTACGAGACCTTCGCCGAGCTCGCCCGCCAGCGCTTCGGCGGCTCCCTGCGCGGCCGCGTGACGCTGACAGCGGGGCTGGGCGGGATGGGGGGAGCCCAACCCCTGGCAATCACCATGAACGACGGCGTGGCGCTGGTCATCGAGGTCGACCCGAAGCGCGCGGAACGGCGCCGCGAGGTGGGCTACCTCGATGAGATCACGGATGACCTGGACGAGGCGCTGGCCACGATCGAACGCTGGCGCGATACCGGTGAGGCGCGGAGCCTGGCGCTGATCGCCAATGCCGCGGACGTCGAACCCGAGCTGGTGCGCAGGAAATGGCAGCCGGACGTGGTCACCGACCAGACCTCGGCCCACGATCCGCTGGGCGGCTATGTGCCGGGAGGCATCGGCCTCGAGGAGGCGCTTGCGCTGCGCGAAGCAGACCCCGACGACTACATCGGGCGCGCGAAGGCATCCATCGCCGACCACGTCCGCGCCATGCTCGCCTTCCAAGACCGCGGCGCGGTGGTGTTCGACTACGGCAACAATATCCGGGCCCAGGCCAGGGAGGCGGGGGTGGCCGATGCCTTCGACTTCCCGGGGTTCGTGCCGGCCTTCATCCGTCCCCTCTTCTGCGAGGGCAAAGGCCCATTCCGCTGGGCGGCGCTGTCGGGCGATCCAAATGACATCCTCAAGACCGATGCGGCCCTGATGGCACTCTTCCCCGAGGACGAATCCCTGCACCGATGGCTGCGCCTGGCCGAGGAGAAGGTGCCGTTCCAGGGGCTGCCGGCCCGCATCTGCTGGCTCGGGTACGGAGAGCGCAGCATCGCCGGGCTGCGCATCAACGAGATGGTCGCCTCCGGCGAGCTCGCTGCCCCGATCGTGATCGGTCGCGACCACCTCGACGCGGGATCGGTGGCGAGCCCGTACCGCGAGACAGAGGGGATGCGCGACGGGAGCGATGCGATCGCCGACTGGCCCGTCCTCAACGCACTGCTCAACACGGCGGCGGGGGCGACCTGGGTGAGCGTGCACCACGGCGGGGGCGTAGGGATCGGCTACTCGATGCACGCGGGCATGGTGATCGTCGCCGACGGCACTCCGGAAGCCGCCGCACGGCTGGAACGCGTCCTGACCGCCGACCCGGGGATGGGCGTCGTGCGCCACGCGGACGCGGGCTATGAGCGGGCCCTCGAGGTGGCTCGCGAGCGCGGCGTCCGCATCCCAATGGCAGAGTAGGTAGGACCGATCGACACCCCGGCCGCCGCCGACCCGGAGCCGCCGCTGCCGGGGGCACCCGATCCCTGGGCGGCATCGACGGTTCCCGAATGGCGAGCGGGGCCGCCATACGCCATGACGGAGATGATCGCCGCAGAGCCGGCGCTCGCCGAACGCCTTGCCCGGCGGCTTGCATCCGATCCAGCGGTCGTCGAGCTGGCGGCCGCAATACGTGCGGTGGCCGATTCCGGCGCAGCGATGATCCTCACCGGTTGCGGCACCAGCGAGCACGGCGCAATGGCGGGCGCCGAGATGCTGAATGCGGCGCTCGCTACGGCCGGATTGCGACCTGTCGGCGCGGCCGTTCAGGCACTCGAGACGCTTCGCCGCCGGCAGCCCGAGGGGCTGCTGATCGCTGTCTCGCACGAAGGCGGGACCGAGGCAACGATCGAGGCCATGCGTTCCGCGCGTCGCACCGGTGCTCGCATCGCGCTCATCACCGTGAGCCGCCGCTCCCCTGCGGCCGCGCTAGCAGACCTGGTCATTGAGACCGCTGAGCAGGATCGCTCGTGGTGCCACACGGTCGGCTACCTCTCACCGCTCGTTGTCTTCGGCGCCCTCGCGGCGGCGGTCGTGGACGAGCAGCTCGATCCGGTGGCGCTTCGGGCATTGATCGGCGCAGCGGACCAGGGGCTCGTCGCCGAGGAGCTTGCCGCTCGCCTGTTGCCGTGTGAACGGCTGATCGTCGCGGGTTTCGGGCTCGATTACGTCACCGCGCGGGAGCTCGCACTGAAGATCGAGGAGGGCGCGCGACTGCCGGCGGTCGCCCACCGGCTGGAGACGGTCCGCCACGGACACCTCGCCGCGGCCAATGAGCGCACCGGTCTCCTCCTCGTCTGGTCTGATGCCGAGGAGCCGCCGACGACCGTCGCCGACCGTCAGCTCGGGCTGCTCCAGGCCGCCGCGGCACTGGGGATGCCGGCGGGGGCGATCCTCGACGTCGTGAATGGCCCGCGCGTGCCGCTCGCCCTCACGCCCGCCGGACGATTGAGCATCCCGAGCGCACGCAGGATGCAGCGGGCGCCGGAAGCGCTGCTGGGCGCGGCCGTTCCGCTTCAGCTGCTCACCGAGCGCCTGGCTCGCGCTCGAGGAGTGAACCCCGACACGCTGGCTCGGGAGGATCCGCGCCAGGCAGCGGCGGGCGGCTGAGGAGCGGCCAAGGCGGCGGTCGGGGCGTGCCGCGTATCATCGGTCGGTGCCCAGCCTGATCGAGTGCGTCCCCAACTTCAGCGAGGGCCGCCGCCCGGAGGTCCTCGAGGAGATCTGCCGCGCGATCAGCCAGATCGACGGCGTCACGCTCCTGGACCAGTCACGTGACCCGACCCACAATCGAAGCGTGGTGACCTTTGCCGGCAGTGCTGAGCAGGTGGTACGCGCCGCGACCGCCGCCGTGGGCCGCGCCCTGGAGCTGATCGACATGGAGCGCCACGCCGGCGCTCATCCACGGATCGGGGCGGTCGACGTGATCCCGTTCGTCCCGCTCGGCACCACGCGGATCGAGGAGTGCGTCGCCCTCGCACGGCGCTTCGGCGAACAGATCGCGCAGCGCTTCGAGCTGCCCGTCTACCTGTACGGCGAGGCCGCCCTACGCCCGGAGCGGCGGCGGCTCGCCGACGTCCGGCGCGGCGAGTACGAGACCCTCCGCGAGGAGCTGGGCATCAATCCCGACCGGGATCCCGACTTCGGCCCCAGCCACCTGCATCCCCGCGGGGGTGCCGTCGCCGTCGGCGCTCGCAAGCCGCTGATCGCCTTCAACGTCAACCTCGCGACGGACGACCTCGCGCTGGCGAAGAAGATCGCTTACGCCGTGCGCGAGTCCTCCGGCGGCCTGCCGGCGGTGCAGGCCATGGCCGTGCTTCTCGATGCGCCGCGACTCGCGCAGGTGAGCATGAATCTTGTCGACTGGCAACGGACCGGCATCGTCGCCGTCGTGCGCGAGATACGCCGGATGGCCCGCGAGGCAGGCACCGATATCGACCACTGCGAGCTGATCGGACTGGCCCCGACCGGCGCGTTGCTTGAGGTCGCTGCGGATGCTCTCCAACTGCGCGACTTCACGCCCGATCAGGCGCTGGAGCTGCGCCTGGCCCGGGACCGCTGAGGGCAGCGGCCGGAACCGAGCATCACCCTCCGGCGTCCCCATCTGCGACACCTCATCTGCGGTGGCTCACCCGTGCCGGTGCATCCAGGCACCGGAGCGGTGGCGTCTGGCCTTCGGCTTGCAATCGTGGGCGGCCAGGAAACGTTTGAGAGCGCGCCGTAAGGCGTCGGGAGTACGCATCAGATGCAAGCTGGCAGCAGCCTTCGACCGGGTGGTCGCGCCATTGCGCTCATCGTGGTCTGGCTCGTCGCCGTGGTGATCGTCGCCGCCACCAGCCAGGTTCGAGCGGGCGACGCGCGGCCGAGCGGCACAGCGCGGGTCGCAGCGGCCCAGCCGGTCTCCCCGCACGAGGCAAAGGCCGACAGCGACGAGTCGCCTGCCGTCACCCTCGCCATCGTGGCGGTGCTCGCCGCCGGAGGGCTGACCGTCGCAACCCAGCGCCGAGGGCTGGCTCCCGTCAGGGTCCGCCGGCTCATGCCTGTCGCACAGAGGGCCGTGGTCCGCCGTTCGTAGCGTGCCGTGAAGGCGGTAGACTCCACGGCCCATGACGACGATCCGCACCGAGCTGCGCGACGCGGTCGCGGCTGCGCGAGATCGGGCCGTCGCCGCCGGTCAGCTGCCCTTGGGTGACGCAGACCCGCCGGCCATCATCATCTCGGAGCCGGCACGTCCCGAGCATGGCGATTACGCGACCAACATCGCGATGCAGCTGGCGCCGATCGTTCGCAAGGCGCCGATGCAGATCGCCGAGACGCTGAAGGACAACCTCACGCTGCCGCCGGGCGCGGGCGAGGTGGTTGTCGAACGGCCCGCGTTTCTGAACTTTCGCCTGGATCCGGCCTGGGTCGGTTCGCAGGTGAGCTCCATTCGAGGCGCCGGCGCCCAGTTCGGGCGCTCGGAGATTGGTCGCGGCCAACGCATCAACGTCGAGTACATCAGCGCCAATCCCACGGGACCGCTGCATATCGGGAACGCGCGGGGCGGATTCATCGGCGACGTGCTGGCATCCGTCCTGAAAGCGACCGGGCATCGCGTCACGCGGGAGTACTACATCAACGATTACGGGAGCCAGGTGCGCGACTTCGGTGAATCGGTCTACCTGGCCCGGACCGGACAGTCGGGGGAGGCCGGGTATAAGGGCGAGTACATCGAGCGCATCGCCGCGGAGGTGCCCGACGAGGTGGTGGCCGCGGTAAACCCGTTGCCGGCGATCGGAGCCTGGGCGTGGAACCGGGTCTTCGCGGACATCAAAGCCACTCTGGCGCGGCTGGGCATGCGCTTCGACGTGTATAAGAGCGAGCGCGAGCTGCACGACGCCGGCGAGGTGGCCGATGCTATCGAGCGCCTGCGGGCCGCCGGACACGTGTACGAGGCGGACGGCGCGATTTGGTTTCGAGCCACGGCATTCGGTGACGACAAGGATCGCGTGCTGATCCGATCCCACGGAGCGCCGACCTACTTCGCGGCCGACGTCGCATACCTGCTCGACAAGTTCGACCGAGGATTCGACCACCTGATATACGTCCTGGGCCCGGACCACCATGGCGACATGGCGCGGCTGAAGGGTGCGACCGCGGCGCTCGGCTATGACCCGGACCGGATGGAGATCATCATCTACCAGCATGTGCGCCTCGCCGGCGGGGCCAAGATGAGCAAGCGAGCGGGAACCTTCGTGACGCTCGACGAGCTGATCTCCGAGGTCGGGCCGGATGCGACCCGCTTCTTCTTCGTCATGCGATCCGCCAGCCAGCACCTCGACTTCGATCTGGAGCTGGCCAAGAGCCAGTCGAGCGAGAACCCGGTCTACTACGTGCAGTACGCGCATGCGCGCTGCTGCTCGATCCTGCGCCTGGCGGCGGATCGTGGCGTCGCCGTCTCCGACGCCGATACCGCGGCGCTCCTCCGCCACCCGGCCGAACAGGCGCTCCTCCGGCGCTTGATTGCATTGCCGGACGCGATCGCCGATGCTGCCGAGCACCGGGCGATCCACGAGCTGCCGCGCTACAGCATGGAGGTGGCGTCGCTCTTCAGCCAGTTCTACCGCGACTGCCACGTCCTCTCCGAGGACCCTGCCGATGCGGCGCTCTCGAGCGCGCGGCTCGCGCTGGTCGACGCGACCCGCCAGGTGCTCGCCAACGCTCTTGGCCTGTTGGGGATTTCGGCGCCCGAGTCGATGTGAAGGGCCCGGCCGCCGCGGGTCGGGGCTCGAGGTCAACGCGCCGCCGCGAGCGTCGTCTCGATGAGCGCATCCGACGAGGCGTGGACAATCAGCTGCTCGGTGGCGGAGAGCGAGACGAGCCGGGCGGGAAACGGCAGGGCGTCGATCACCCGGGCGTACGCATCGGCAAACTCGGTGGCCTCGACCGGGCTGTCCCAGGCAACGTGCCACGCCAGGCTGAACGAGGTACCCGGTCCGGAATAGACGGCCACTCGGTCGCCGCCCCAGCCGGCGACCGCGCGCGCAGCATCGGCCTGCGATACGCCGAAGAACTGCAGCATCACGCCCATCATCGCCTCGCCCTGCGGGGAGGACGCGACTCGCTTCCAGCCCCGGCCAAGGGCCGGCGCGAGGTCCGGCACCGTGACAGCGATCGGCTTCTCGCGCGCGACCCACTTGTCGTAATGGATCACCTGCTCGGTCGAGTCGGGCGGATCGGCGAAGGCGGCGTCGATCGCCTGGAAACCGCCCGCCTGGTAGACCTGGCCGACCCACTGCAGGCCGGCGGTGTAGGGGAACCGCAGCAGACCGACCATCCACGAGGGCGCATCGCCGGTATCTGGGGGCGAACCCGTACCCAGCTGGGCAAGCTCCCCCGGATCGAGGTTGCCGGCGAGCGCCCAGAGGAACATCGTCTGCATCGCGTCACCCTCGACCAGCGCGGTGCGCGCCAACGAACGGTCGTCCTCGCCGACTGCATCGGTCTGGAGCGCCTTGAGCGTGAAGGCCGCGTCCTGCAGGGCGTGCGTGTACTCGTGGGCGTAGCTGATCCTGGCCTCCGCCGAGAGCCCGCTGTCGCTGACCACGACCATCCGCTTCTTGCGCTTGTCGTAGAAGCCGAGGACCTGGTCCTCGAGCAGCCTCAGCTGGAGCTGGGCCACGTCCTGGCCCGCGCCCAGCAGGCCCAAGGCGCGCAGCGTGACGTTGTCCGCGTCGCGCCGCGCCTGCGGGTATTCGGCGTCGAAGAGCGCCCGAAGCTCGACCGCCAGCTGATCGCGGCCGATGATCTGAGCGGCGCCGATCTTCGCCGCCGGGAGCCCGCGGATCTGCTCCACCTGACGCTCGATCGAGGCAAGTGCGGCCTCTGTGTCCTGGGCTGAGGCCGGTGATGACTGACCGCTGGCCGATGGGCTGAGCGTCGCGGTCGACCGAGGGCTCGGCGATGGGCTCGCGCTGGGCCCGAGCGCGACAGGCGCGCCCAGGGAGCGCAACACCACGACGAGCGCAATGAGCAGGGTGAGCAGAGCGACTGCGGCGGCGGCGAGCCGCTGGATTGGAGTCATCGGCGAGCCATTTTCGCGCATGCGGGCCCGGTGTCGAGGAACGTTCACGTTTCTTAAGGCGGCCAAAGCCTCGGTTTCATACGGGCCCCCTAGCCTTCAGGCTGCGAGTTGGAAACCAACGGGTTTCCGCCTCCACCCTCCCTCCTTCGAGCGCCGGTGTCATTGGGCGGGCACCGGCGCTCGTGCTGTCCAGTACCATCGCGCGACC
>JALYSK010000107.1 GCA_030854805.1 Chloroflexota bacterium
GCTTGGGGTCGGCACCAAGCCGCGCATCACCGTCTTCAACAAGATCGACAAGCTGGACGCCGACTTGCGCGCAGGACCGATACCGTCGAACGAGCGGGCGGTCTTCGTCAGCGCGCTCAGCGGTGAAGGGCTGGCCGAGCTGGTGTCGCGCGTGGGCGATGCCCTGCGCGCCGGCATGGTCGCGGTCGACGCGGTGGTCCCCTACGAGCGTGGCGAGCTCGTCGCGCGGGCGCGCACCAGCGGCGACGTGGAGGAGGAGTATCAGGCGGGAGGGGTGCGCGTCTCCGGCCACCTGCCGCACGCGATCGCCGGCGAGGTGGCGGCGGCCGGCCGACGGAACGGGCGCGCCAGCCGGCTATCCCAGCCCTAGCCGAGCCGGCTTTCCCGATGGTCGTGCTCGAGGGCCGCATCTCGGTCGAGGCCGCGCTGCGCGGGGGAGCCCGCGACGTGAGCGAGATCATTGCGCTGCAGCCGGGTGATCGCCGGCTGGCGCGCCTTCGCGGCCTGGCGGCCGAGCGAGGAGTACGCCTGCGGACCGCCTCGACCGCCGAGATCGATGAGCTGGCCAGCGGTCGCACCCATGGCGGTGTGCTGGCGCTCGCCAGCGAGCGTCGCTACCTTGCGGTCGAGCAGCTCCTGGCGGACTCCGGCACGCAGCCTTTCCTGGTCATGCTCGACGGCGTCGAGGACCCGTACAACTTCGGCACTGCCATCCGTGGGGTTTACGCTGCGGGTGTCGACGGCCTGATCGTCCGTCCGCGCAGCTGGGAGCATGCCGCGGGAACGGTGGCGCGCTCGTCGGCCGGCGCCTCCGAGCTGATACCGACCGCGGTGGCCGAGACCAGCGAGGAAGCGGCCGAAGTCTGTCGCGCTGCCGGATTGCGCGTCGTGTGCGCTGCCGCTCGCGCCGATGCCGTCTCGATGCACGAGGCCGACCTGAGCGGGCCGCTCTTTCTGCTGGTCGGCGGGGAGCGGCGTGGCATCACGCGCTCATTCCTTGATCGTGCTGACCTGATCGTTCGAATCCCGTATGCGCGGCCGGTGCTCGGATCGCTCGGCACGGCAACCGCCGCGGCGGTGCTCGCCTTCGAGGCGATGCGGCAGCGTGCTGGCTGACCCGGCGGGGGAGTGGTTCGAGCGCGCTTGGCGCCGCTGTCAGGCGGGCCGAGAAGAGGGATGCGACGCTGCTTCAGAGCGCCGGTCGTCCGCTTGGGTCTGCGAGCGTCGGCTGATGCGCGCACGAAGGGCAAGCCCGGCAGCGAGATACGCGGCGGCGAGCACGATCAGCAGGCCGTAGCCACGGGCCAGTGGTGCGAGGTCAGACACCACGAGGCTGCCGCCGATCATGAGCACCAGCCCGGCGGTCAGTCCCGAGGCAGCGAAACGCCAGAGCAAGCGATCCTTCATGCCCGCACCCTACGACCGTTCACCCGCCGATCCCATGGCCCACTCGGTGCCCGCCGCGCTGCCAATGGTCCTCCGCCCTCAGCAAATGATCACGCAGCCCGAGTTAGGTGCCCCCTGCCCCCAGCATGGTCGAGCCTGGCCCGTACGACCCCCAGTCCGTATCGGGGCAAGAGGCAGATGAACTCACTTCCGCAAATCACACTTATGTAACGTTGGGCGCAGGGGGTCCTACCCTCCGACGTGCGGCGCTCCGTGTCCCCAGTAGAACGGACCGACCCCCTCAACGATCACGTCCCAGCCAAGGCTGGCCAGGCGCTCCTGCAGGTCTGACGGCGACCAGAGCGCCTTCACGACCCGATGCACGCTGCCATCGAGCAGGCGACGGCGCACGATGGCACCCTCGCGGTCGAGCCAATCCTCATCCCAGAGGCCGTGAGCTGCCTCATCGACGAAGAAGACGCGGCCATCCGGCGCCAGGCAGCCCCTGACGAGCTCCCAGAAGGCGGCGAAGCGCCCGGGAGGCACGTGCGAGAGCCAGAAGCCGAAGAAGACGTTGTCATACGCGCTATCCGGCTGGTAGGCGAAGAGATCCGCGGTCACGTAGCGGACGCGCGGGTCGCCAACCTTCGCAGCGTTGAGCCGGAGCATCTCGGGCGACGAGTCGATGGCCGTGAGCTCAACCGCCTGTCGGGCCAGCAGGCCGGTCCATTGGCCTGTTCCGCAGGCCAGCTCGAGCACGCGGCCGAATGGCTGGAATGCGCGCAGGTGGCCCCGGATTCGCTCGGCATCGGTATGGAATGGGTCGCCCACCGGGCTGCTAGTGCTGTCGTACTCCGCTGCCCGGCGACGGTAGTACGCGATCTGGTCATGAATCAACCGGTCGGCCATGCCGGCTACCGCTCGGCGGGCACGGCCAGTGTGACGGCAGCGGCGACGGTGGCGGTCGCCAGGGCGAAGGCATCCAATGCGGAGAGAGCCGCGTCTCTGGCGAAGAGCTGCGCCGCGGCACTCGGCACCGCGGCCAGTGCCGCAGGGACCACCGTCCAGGCCAGGACGAGCACCGTTGGGGCGGTGGCGCCCGGCAACCGGAGGACGCGGGTTGCCACCGCGGTCAACACCCCGAGGAAGGCGGCGAGCAGGAGCACCAGCACCAGCGCGGGGCCTGGCTGCGCGCGGGAGGCGTCCACGAGCCGCACCAGCCCCTGCTGGCCTGCCGCCACGACGAGTGCCAGCAGGATGCTGAGGATCGCCGAGCGTGCACCGATCATGGGCGCTGCTCCGCCAGACGCGTCGAGAGCTCGCGCGCGATGCGATAGGACTTGCCAGCCCCCATCACCAGCACCGCGTCCCCCTCGGCCACGTGGTCGGCCAGGTAGTCGGTGGTGGCGTCGACGTCTCCAACCGCGATGGTGGGCACCGCCGAGGTGCGCTCGACCGCATCGGCCAGGACCTCGGCGGAGGTGGCGCGCAGGGCGGCATCGGTATCGCGCGACGCGAAGACGTCGACGATCATGACCTCGTCGGCCTCCGCGAACGAGCGCGCGAACTCGTCGAACAGGAGCGCGGTGCGGGAGTACATGTGGGGCTCGAAGACCGCCCACAGGCGCCGGTCGCCAGTCTTCTGGCGCGCGGCGGCCAGGGCCGCTCGCACCTCGGTCGGGTGATGCGCGTAGTCGTCGTAGACCGTCACGCCGGCAGTATCCGCGATGAGCTCCATGCGCCGCCCGGCTCCGGCGAAGGTACGCAAGCCGTCGGCCAGCGCGTCGAGCTCCGCGCCGAGCTCACGCGCGAGCGCAAGCGCCGCGGTCGCATTCAGAACGTTATGCTCCCCCGCCAGGCTCATTTCGAACGAATGTTCGAACAGGCGAAAGGCCGTCCCCCGCTCTTCGAAGCGGAGGTCGGTGGCGACCAGCTCGCCACCCGGTCCGTACCGCAGCACTCGCCCATCCCAATCGGACAGGCGCGCCAGCAGCTCCGCGACGCCGGGGTCCTTCCCCATGGTGAGGAGCAGGCGACCGCCGAGCCGCGCATCGGGGACCATCCCGTTCACGAAGCGGTGGAAAGAATCGAGAACGGCAGCCCGGTCCGCGAAATAGTCGGGGTGATCCATCTCGATATTGGTGATGATCGCCGCGGCCGGGTGGTAGTTGAGGAAGTTGTCGCCGAACTCGTCCGCCTCGACCAGGAATGGCGTGCCCTCCCCCACCCTGACCGATGCGCCCCAGGCGCTCACCAGAGCGCCGACCTCGACGGTCGGATCGAGGCCGGCCACGCTGAGCAGGTGACCCAGCAGGGCGGTCGTCGTCGACTTGCCATGCGTTCCGGCCACCGCGAGTCCGACGCGGCCCTGCGTCGCCATCAGCTCTCCCAGCAGCGCCTGCCAGGTGACGACCGCGATCCCGGCCTCCTCGGCGGCCCGCAGCTCAGCGTGATCCGGGACCGCACGCAGCGCCGGAGTGATCGCCACGCGGTCGACTCCCGTCAGGTGCGCCGGGTCGTGGCCGACCGCGTGTCCGATGCCGGCCGCATCGAGCGGCGGGGTGTAGGGCGAGGCGACGTCGAGGTCGCAGCCATCGATGATCGCGCCGGCGTGCTGAAGGAGGACGGCGGTACCGGCCGCGCCCGAGCCTGCGATCCCGATCAGATGGATCCGCTCGCCCGGGCGCACCATCCCTATGCGGCCGAGGCGACTCTCAGGGCGAGCTCGAGCGCCAGCAGGGCGGCGGCCGCCCTGTTGCCCTCTCGATCATGCGCGAAGACGCGCTCTTCCACGACCGTCTCGTGGCCACGACGCGCGGCGGCGACATGGTGCAGGCCAATCGGTTTGCCCTCGGAGCTGCCCTCTGGACCGGCGATGCCGGTCACGGCCACCGCCAGCTCGACCGCGAACCGCAGTCGCGCCCCTTCCGCCATCGCCGCCGCGACCTCGGCCGAGACCGCCCCGTGCGCCTCGATCAGCTCGTGCGGAACGTGGAGCTGCACCTCCTTGGCGAGGTTCGAGTAGCAGATCACGCCGCCGACGTAGTAGTCGGAGGCGCCGGGCACCATGGTGATGGCATGACCGATCAGGCCGCCGGTCGACGATTCGGCGGTGGCCATCCGCCAACCGAGCTCGCGCAGTCGCTCGCCGACGCGCGCTGCCGCAGCCTCCAGGTCGGCCTCGCCAGGCGCCTGCGAGGGGATCGGTCTCATCGGTAGTTGGTGAACTGCAGCTCGACCGGATACTCGATTCCGCGCAGGCGGCCGATCACGCCCTGCAGCTCGTCCTTGCTCTTGGCGCTGACCCGTACGGCGTCGCCCTGGATGCTCGGCTTGACCTTCGGAAACTGCTCCCGGATCAGCTTCGAGAGCTGCTTGGCCTGCTCGGCGCTGAGGCCGCGCTTGAGCGCCACGTGCTGCCGGACCGTGCCGCCGGCCGCCGGCTCGAGCTTGCCCCACTCGAAGATCTTCAGGCTCAGGCCGCGTCGCACCGCCTTCGACTGCACCAGGTCCTTCACCGCGGCCGCCCGGTACTCGTCGTCTGCGGTCAGGACCAGCTCGTCCTTGGCAATCTCGATGCCGGCCTTCGAGGCCTTGAAGTCGTAGCGGGTCGCGATCTCGCGGCGCACCTGGTCGAGCGCATTGACCAGCTCCTGCTGGTCGAAATCGCTGACCAGGTCGAAGGACGAATCTGCCATGGCTCCCCTATCTTGCGCTTACGTCGACCGAGTGATGTGCCATTCGACCACCTCGGCCGCCGCCCCCATGAGGCCGACGGCGACCCCGTTGATGCTCAGCTCGACCGCGCCGGCATTGCCGCAGCGGATGCGCAGGTCCGTCTTGGCGCTCAGAACCACGCTGTCACCCGGCCGACCGATGCCGCCCGAGACACCGGCCTTGGGCCGCCCGTCCTCGTCGATCTCGAGGTACGACTCGGCGGTCGTGATGGTCACCTTCCCCTTCAGGCCGGCCGGCGCCCGGACCGTGACGCGGCGCGTGACCGGGGTGCCGCCACCGGGCGCCGCGACGGTCAGGTCCCAGGTCCCGGGGGCGAGCTCCAGGGTTCCGGCGAACGCTCCCCCGCTCGCCTTCAGCTGCGCGGGTGACGGAAGCGGAGTCTTCGGCTTCAGGGAAACCGCTTCTCCGTTGGCGTTCACGACGGTGAAGCTCGGCGTCGCGGCGCTCACCAGCGCGGCGCTGACCGTCAGCGTCGTGCCATCGGCGGCGGTGCCGGAGATGGCGACCGGCGAAGGGACGGTCGCGTTGGCCGCCGGCTTGTCAAGGGCCGCGGCCGGGGCGGTCGGCTCGGCCGTGACGACGTTGATGGTGCGACGCTGCGTCACCGAATCGCGCTTCGTCTTCGGATCGGTCGCGGTCAGCTCGACCACATTGCTCCCCGGCCTCAGCCCAGCCACGAAGCTGAAGTCGCCCTGGTGGTCGGCTGTCACCTCCCGGTTCTCGCCCAGGCCATCGACGCTGATCCGAGCGTCGGGCGCGGTCACGCCGCTGATCGCGATCTGCGTCCGTGAATAGGCGGCCACGTCGCCAGGGGGCTGCGTGATCCGCAGGTCCGGGATCCCCGCGAAATTGACGAATTCGTACGTCAGCCAGGCGATGAGGGCGCCGACCATGATGGTGAGGATCGCTGCCACCACCGCTCCTGAGCTGACCACGAAGGTGCGCGTGCGACGCCGACGGCGGGGGCGCGGTGGCGCGCCGGCCGCGCGGCGCTCGGCAGCCACACCAGTCGCCTCGAGCCGGTAGAGGTCGACCAGGTATTCCGGATCGAGGCCGAGATACAGGCCGTAATTGCGCAGGAAGCCCTTGGTGTAGACCGGGCCGGGCAGCTCGCGGTACTCGCCGCGCTCGAGGGCGGAGAGGTAGCGGGCGCGGATCTTCGTGTCGCGCTCGACCCTCGAAAGGTCGGCCCCCTTCGTCTCACGGGCGCCCCGCAGGACCTCTCCGAGCTTGTGGGGCTGATCGCTCACTCGTCCTCACCGTCGGGGCCCACATCGGCGCCCCAACCGTCGCTCGTGACGAGCACCTCGCGGAATCGGCTGCCATCCGCCGGACCCACGATGCCGCGGTCCTCCATCTGGTCGAGGATCCGCGCCGCGCGCGCATAACCAATGCGCAGCCGTCGCTGGAGCAGCGATGCGGAGGCCTTGTCGCTGCGTCGTACGATGTCGACCGCCTGCTTGAGGAGCGCGTCGGAGTCGTCCTCCTCGCCCTGCTCGCCGGGCCGACCGCCGGCCTTGCCGCCGCGCTTGGGAGCCGTGATCTCGGGTCGGTACTGGGCGGCGCCTTGGCCCCGCCAGTGGCGGGCGAGCGCTTCGATCTCTGCGTCGGTCACCAGGACCCCCTGCAGCCGCACGGCGCGAGGAGCGTCGATTGGCTGGTAGAGCATGTCGCCGCGCCCCAGCAGATCCTCCGCGCCGACCGTGTCGAGGATCGTGCGCGAGTCGACCCCCGACGTCATGGCGAAGGCAATGCGGGACGGGACATTCGCCTTGATCAGCCCGGTGATGACCTGCACGCTCGGACGCTGGGTCGCAATCACGAGATGGATCCCGGTGGCACGGGCGAGCTGCGCGATCCGCGTGACGGTCATCTCGACCTCGTAGGCGCTGACCATCATGAGGTCGGCCAGCTCGTCGATGACAACCACGATGTAGGGCATCCGCGGCTCGCCTGTGCGCAGCGCCTCGTTGTAGCCGGCGATATTGCGCACACCCCGCTGGGCGAACTCGTGGTAGCGGCTCTCCATGGCGCCGACCGTCCACTTCAGGGCGTTGACCGCCTTCTCAGGCTCAACGATCACCTCGCAGAGCAGATGGGGAATCCCCTTGTACTGAGCCATCTCGACGCGCTTGGGGTCGATCAGTATCAGCTTCACCTCGGCCGGCGTGGCATTCATCAGGAAGCTGGCGATGGTCGCGTTGACGCAGACGCTCTTGCCCGATCCGGTCGCGCCGGCGATCAGCACGTGCGGCATGCGCGATAGGTCGGCGCTGAATGGCTGCCCCGCAACGTCCTGGCCAAGGGCGAAGGCAAGCTTCGAGCCGACGCTCGCCTCGGTGAAGTTCCCGCTGGCCAGCACCTCCTTTAAGGTCACGAGATCGAAGGCGGCATTCGGTATCTCGATCCCTACGTACGGCTCGCCCGGGATCGGCGCCTGGATCCGGATCGAGCGCGCGGCGAGCGCCAGCGCCAGGTTATCGGCCAGTCCTTCGATGCGTGACAGCTTGATCCCCGGCTCGACATCGAGGGCGTACTGAGTGACGACCGGCCCCTCCTGGATGCGAGCGATCTTGACCCCGATCCTGAAGTTGGCCAGGGTCTCACGAATTCGCTGGCCCTTTGCATGGAGATCCATCTGAGCCGCGCTGCTCTGCGGAGCGTTGGCCAGCAGCTCGATCGATGGCAGCTCCCAGCTGCGCTGCGAGGGTTCGAGGGCAGCGTCGGCAATGTTGCTCTCCTCCGCCTCGGCGAGCATGGCCGCTGCATCGGTCTCATCAGCCTCGGGGCCGTCAACGGCCGGTGCGGCGAGGCCATCGCCGTTGAAGGAGGCGGGTGGCGCGACGACCGACGACGATCCATTCCCTGGCGGGCGCTCGCGCCGGAAGATGATCGGCGGCTGCTCCTCCGCCTCGTCGGGTTGCCCGGCGAGCGCGTCGCGGACGCGGCTGATCAGCCCGGGATGCGCCTCCGTGGGCGGACCCTCGGCCAACCCCCCGCGCCGCGTCGCGCCGCGTCGCGCCTCGCTCGCCTCCGTCTCGAGCCGGGCGTTGCGCTGCTCGAGATATCCGGCAAGCACATCGCCGATCGTCATGTTGAAGTACAGGAGCAGCCCCACCACGATCATCAGTCCCAGCACCACCCACGTGCCGGGGATCCCGATCGCTCCTCTCAGCGCCTGGCTGACGCCGTAACCGATCGCTCCCCCGCCGTCCCCGGTGCTGATGGCGGCCAGCGGATCGCCGCCCGCCGCAAGATGGAAGCTGCCAAGCAGCGCTAGCGTCACGATCACGGCGCCGCCGACCGCCATCCAGCGCTCGGCTGGCAGCGACCTCATCCAGAGCATCATCGCGACCCCGGCCAGCAGCAGCGGCGCGAAGGCGATTCCCCAGCCGAGGGTGGTGGCCAGCACATCGTGCCACGGCTCGACGATGGCGCCGGCCTTCGGCGCGAAGAGGGCGATTGTGCTGATGATGGCCAGCAGGACGAGCAGCAGCGCCAGTCCCTCACGCGCCATGCGGCCGCTGAGCCGGAGGCTCGACCTGCTGCGGCGCCGCGTGGTCCGTCGGCGGCTGGCTCGTCGGGTGCTCACGCTGCGGTCAGACCTCCATGACGATCGGCAGGATCATCGGTCGCCGCTTGGTGCGCTGGTAGAAGAAGCGCGAGAGGACATCGTGAATCTTGGCCTTGAGGTACCCCGCTTCGGCCTGGTGATCGTCACTGCTCGGCTGGCGCAGCGCATCGGTCAGGTGGACGCGAGCCTCCTCCATCACGGGATCCGCCGGATCGGAGAGGAAGCCGCGCCCGATCAGGTCCGGGCCTGAGATCGGCTGCCCGGTCGCGGTGTCCACTGTCAGCGCAACCATCACGACCCCGTCGCTGGCGAGGGCGCGCCGATCGCGCAGGATCACGCCGTCGATGCCGTCCACCGCGGCGATCCCGTCGACCAGCACCGCCCCGGCGCTGACGCTGCCGGCCATGCGTGCGCGCTGGCCGTCGAACTCGACCACCTGGCCGTTCTCGAGGACGAAGATCTTGTCCACGGCGACCCCGGCGGACTCCGCGAGGAGGCCGTGCTGGACGAGCATGCGGTACTCGCCGTGGATCGGGATGAAGTGCGCCGGCTTGACCAGGCCGAGCATCAGCTTCAGCTCCTCCCGCGAACCGTGCCCCGACACGTGGCAATGCTTGAGCGGCTCGTAATGGACCATCGCCCCCTCCTTGAAGAGGTTATCGATGGTCTTCGCCACGGCCTCCTCGTTGCCGGGGATCGGCGAGGCGGAGATAACGACCGTGTCGCCCGGCTCGACCGTCACGTTGCGATGGTCGCGGTTGCTCATGCGGGTCAGGCCGGACATCGGCTCGCCCTGCGATCCGGTGGTCATCACCACCAGCTGGTCCTTCGCCAGGCGCTGCAGCTGGTCCTTCTTGACCAGCGTCCCGCCTCGGTCATCGAGGTAGCCGAGCTCCAGGGCGATGGCGGTGTTCTGCTCCATGCTGCGCCCCAGCGCGACCATCTTCCGACCGTCCGCTGCAGCGGCGTCGATCACCTGCTGCACGCGCCCGATATTGCTGGCGAAGGTGGCCACGATGACGCGGCCGGGCGCCTCGCCGATCAGCTGGCGAAGGGAGATGCCGACCGTCTCCTCGCTGAGCGTATACCCCTCTTTCTCGGCCCGCGTCGAATCGGAGAGCAGGAAGTCGACTCCGTCGTTCCCGAACCTGGCGATCAGGCCAAGGTCCGCTCGTCGTCCGTCCGGCGGGGTGAGGTCGATCTTGAAGTCACCTGTGTGCACGATCCGGCCGAGCGGCGTCTGGATCAGGTAGCCGACCCCATCGGGGATCGAGTGGTTGACGCGGAATGGGGTTACCCTGAACTGGCCGATGCTGATCTCGACCCCCGGCTCGACCGTGTGCTGCGTGGTGCGGTCGAGCAGCTTGTGCTCCCTGAGCTTGCCGGTGATCAGGCCCTGCGTGAGACGGGTGGCGTAGATCGGCATGCCAGGGATCTTTGGCAGGACATACGGCAGGGCGCCGGTGTGGTCCTCGTGGCCGTGCGTGATGATGGTGGCCCGCACCCGGTCGCGACGCTCTTCGAGATAGGAAACGTCAGGGATCACGAGGTCGATCCCGAGCATCTCCGGTTCGGGGAAGGCAAGTCCGCAGTCGACCACCAGGATCTCTCCGGCCGACTCGATGGCGGTGATGTTCTTTCCGACCTCGCCCACCCCGCCCAGCGGGATGATGCGCAAGGTATCTGGCATATCGCTCCTAAAAGAGAGTCATCTGTTGTGCGTCGTCGCTGGGTGGCTCCGCCGCCGGCG
>JALYSK010000123.1 GCA_030854805.1 Chloroflexota bacterium
GGCCCAGCCCGAGGTTGCCCGCAACGGCGAGCGCGGTCGCGCCGTCGATGCTGCCATCCTCCAGATCGAGAAGCAGTTCGGGCGCGGCGCGATCATGCGTCTCGGCGACAAGGGCGCCAAGATGCAGGTTGAGGCGATCTCGACCGGCTCCGTCGCACTCGATCTGGCGCTCGGCGTGGGCGGCGTGCCACGTGGTCGCATCACGGAGGTGTACGGTCCGGAGTCGAGCGGCAAGACCACACTCTGCTACCACATCGCCGGCAACGCCCAGCGCGCCGGCGGGATCGTGGCCTTCATCGACGCCGAGCATGCGCTCGATCCCACCTATGCCCGCAACGTGGGCGTGAACGTCGACGAGCTGCTGGTGAGCCAGCCGGATACCGGTGAGCAGGCGCTCGAGATTGCGGAGACCCTCATCCGCAGCAACGGAGTCGATGCGGTCATCGTCGACTCCGTCGCCGCGCTCGTGCCGCGCGCCGAGATCGAGGGCGATATGGGCGACGCCCATGTTGGCCTCCAGGCCCGGCTCATGAGCCAGGCCCTGCGCAAGCTGACCGGCGCCATCAACCGGTCGAACACGGCGCTCATCTTCACCAACCAGCTCCGCGAGAAGATCGGCGTCATGTTCGGCAACCCGGAAACGACCCCCGGCGGCCGTGCCCTGAAGTTCTACGCCAGCGTGCGGATGGACATCCGGCGTATCGAAACGCTCAAGTCGGGGACCGATGCCGTCGGCTCCCGCACCCGGGTCAAGGTGGTCAAGAACAAGGTCGCCTCGCCCTTCCGGATCGCCGAGTTCGACATCATGTACAACGAGGGGATCAGCCGGGAGGGCGGCCTCCTCGACGTCGGGATCGCGGCCGGCGTGTTGAGCAAGACCGGCGCATGGTTCAACTACGGCGACACGCGCCTGGGGCAGGGGCGCGAGAACGCGCGGGACTTCCTCAAGGCCAATCCCGAGATCGCCAACACGATCGACGACGAGATCCGCTCCAAGGTGGCGTCTATCGAGGTGGGCGTCGAGGGGATTCCCGAGGCCGAGTGAGGACCTGACAGGCCGATGCCGGGCCGCCGCGTTCCACGCGCGCCCCGGGAGCCGCCCGATGCGGCGGGCGCGTTAGAGCTCGCGCTGCGCTTTCTCGGCACGCGGCCGCGCACGCGCTGGGAGCTGGAACGCCGTCTCCATGCAGCCGGCGCCAGCCAGACCGTGCTCGAGGGCGTCCTCGCGCGGCTGGCTGAGCTGGGGTACCTGGATGATGAGGCCTTCTCCCGCTACTGGGCCGAGCAGCGCGATCGGCATGCACCGCGCGGCCGCCGCATGGTGGAGGCCGAGCTTCGGCAACGAGGCGTACCGCGCGACGTCATCGAGCGGCTGCGCTCGGAGCCAGCCGAACGCCGGCCCGAGGACCAGGACCTGCCGGAGACCGAGGCTCAGCGCGCGCGCATCGCGCTGAGGAGCCACCTTCGTGGACGGCCGCTGCCCGACGATCGGAAGGCCCTCCGGCGGATCGGGATGTTTCTGATGCGCCGTGGCTTCGATACCGAGACGGTGCGCGCCGTCCTGCGCGAGGCCGGTGGGGATACCATCGACGACACTCCATAGCCACCGGATGCGAGCGAGGGAAGACGCCTATGGTCTCGAGCAACGCCGCCACCCCCGATGAGTACATCGCCTCGCTACCGGAGGATCGTCGCCGCGCGGTCGCGAGGGTGCGCGAGGTGGTGCGTGACAACCTGCCGGCGGGATACCACGAAGGCATGCAGTACGGCATGATCGGCTGGTATGTGCCGCTCGACCGCTTCCCCGACACGTACAACGGCCAGCCGCTCGTGCTCGCCGCGCTTGCGAGCCAGAAGAACCACATGAGCCTCTACCTCAACACGGTCTACGGCAGCCGCGAGACGGAAACATGGTTCAAGGAGCGCTTCGCCGCCTCCGGCAAAAGGCTCGACATGGGCAAGAGCTGCGTCCGCTTCAGGCGCCTCGAGGACCTGCCGCTCGACCTCATCGGCGAGACAATCGCCCGCGCCGACGTTGGGACCTACCTGGCGGGCTACGAAGCCGCCCGCGGCTCTGCCCGGAAGACCCGCGCGGCGCCGAGCCGCTAGGCTTCACGACATGCGATTCGCGCTGATGACCGAGCCCCAGCAGGGGCTGACCTACGCAGAGATCCTGGCCGCCGCGAGCACCGCCGAGGAGGCCGGGATCGAGGCCTTCTTCCGCTCCGACCACTACAGCAGCTTCCCGGGCGCATCCGGCCTGCCGACGACCGATGCGTGGACCACGATCGCAGGCCTGGCGCGCGAGACCTCGAAAATCCGCCTCGGCGTGCTCGTGTCCCCGGTCACCTTCCGGATTCCGGGCAGCTTCGCGAAGGTGATCCAGACCGCCGACGAGATGAGCAACGGCCGCGTCGAGGCTGGCTTCGGCGCGGGCTGGAACGATGAGGAGCACGCCCAGCTCGGGATCCCGTTCCCACCCATCGACGAGCGCTTCGAGATGCTCGAGGAGGAGCTGACCATCATCCACGGCCTCTGGACCGAGCCGGACGGCTGGAGCTTCGCCGGCAGGCGCTGGCAGGTCCGCGATGCGAGGCGGCACGGCGAGATCGCCCGCGGCGGGCGAAGGCATCCGCATATCGTGCTCGGCGGCGCAGGAAAGCGAAGGCTGGCCGCGCTGGCCGCTCGGTTCGCGGACGAGTTCAACCTCAACTCGGCCTCGCCGGAGGCCGCGGGGGAGGCGTACGAGCGGATCCGCGCCGCCTGCCGCGAGATCGGCCGCGATCCGGATGAGCTCGTCTACTCGGCAATGACGGGCGTGCTCGTCGCGGAGACCGCGGCCGAGCTCCGCGATCGGGTCGCCCAGCTGCTCGAGCTCATGGGCACCCAGGACGACGCCGGAGAGTGGCTGGCCACGCGCCGTAAACGGTGGGTGATGGGCACGCCGGACGAGGCCTGGGAGCGGGTGCGCGGCATGGAGGCGGCCGGCGTGCAACGGATGATGCTGCAGGACCTCCTGCCCCGCGACCTCGACCAGATTCGACTCATCGGTCAGATCTTCGCCTGACGCAGCGCCGTCCTGCAGCGATCGCCGCGGGCAGACCTCGAGAGCCACGCCCTGCTGAGGCCCCGGGGGTGAACCTCGCCAACTTGCGGTACACTCCGGGCCACGTTTGACCCGCCGTTAACGAGGCACGCGTCACGGCGGCCGCCTGATCGATCAGACTTGGATCGCCCCGGAAGCGGGGCGGGATTGCCCAATAGCCGGGCTCCAACGAAAGGAGGAGCACCGATGCCTGACTCCATCCTCGTCGTCCTCGTGGCGGCGATCGCCGCCACCGCCGGCGCGGCGGTCGGCTATGTGGCCCGCCGCCTCTTCGCGGCAGGCTCGGTCCGGCACGCCGACACATACGCGGAGCGGATCGTTGCCGAGGCGCGTGCCAAGCAGAAGGAGATCGTCCTCGAGGGCAAGGACGATGCTCTCAAGATCCAGCGCGCGGCCGAGGACGAGGCACGCGAGAAGCGTGCCGACCTGCAACGACAGGAACGCCTCCTCCTGGATCGGTCCGAGAGCATGGATCGCAAGCTGGAGGCGTTCGAGCGCCGCGAGGAAGGGCTCGAGGAGCGGCTGCGACTGCTCGAGGCCGAGCGCACGGCGGTGGCGGATCTGCAGCAACGTCAGCTCGGCGAGCTCGAACGGGTCGGGGGGCTCTCTGCCGCCGAGGCGCGGCATGCACTCATCGCCAAGATCGTCGACGAGGCACAGGCCGAGGCTCAGCACCAGGTGCGCGATATCGAGCGCCGAGCGCACGACGAGGGCGAAGAGCTGGCGCGGCGGGTCCTCACCACGGTCATGCAACGCATCGCGGCCGACCACACCTCCGAGGCGACCGTCAGCGTGGTGCACCTGCCATCGGAGGAGATGAAGGGACGCATCATCGGCCGCGAGGGGCGCAATATTCGCGCCCTGGAGCAGGCTACCGGGGTCGACCTGATCATCGACGACACGCCAGAGGCGGTGGTGCTTTCGGGCTTTGACCCGGTCCGTCGCGAGGTGGCGCGGATGGCGCTCACCAAGCTGATCAGCGACGGCCGCATTCACCCCGGGCGGATCGAGGAGACCGTCGCCAAGTGCCGCTCCGAGATCGAGGTCGTGATGCGCCAGGCCGGCGAGCAGGCTGCCTACGACGCGGGCGTGCCCGGCCTGCATCCCGAGCTGATCAAGCTGCTCGGCCGCCTGAAGTACCGCACCAGCTACGGGCAGAACGTCCTCAACCACTGCATCGAGACGGCTCGTCTGTCCGGCCTGCTGGCGGCCGAGATCGGCGTCAACGTGACGGAATCGAAGAAGGGCGGCCTGCTGCACGACATCGGCAAGGCGGTCGACCACGAGGTCGAGGGGCCGCACGCCCTGATCGGTGGTGACATCGCCAAGCGCTATGGGGTGAATCCGGTCGTCTGCAATGCGATCGCCGCGCACCACCAGGAGGTCGAGCAGGAATCCACCGAGGCGACCGTGGTGCAGATTGCGGACGCGATCAGTGCCTCGCGGCCCGGCGCCCGAGGCGAGAGCCTCGATAACTACGTCAAGCGGCTCGACGACCTGCAGCAGATCGCCCTCAGCTTTCCCGGCGTCGAACGCTGCTACGCGATCCAGGCCGGGCGCGAGATCCGGATCCTGGTCCGGCCCGAGGACATGGACGACCTGGCCTCGAGCCGGCTGGCGCGCGACGTGGTCAAGAAGATCGAAGAGGAGCTCCAGTACCCGGGTCAGATCAAGGTCACCGTGATCCGGGAGACCCGCGCGGTCGATTACGCCCGATGATCGATCGCGCCACCGTGGTGCGATGCCTGGTCATCGGGGACATCATCGGTAAGCCGGGAAGGCTGGCGGTTCGACAGCTCCTGCCGCAGCTGCGCGGTGAGCTCGACGTCGACCTGGTGATCGCCAATGGCGAGAACGTGGCGGCCGGAATGGGCCTCACCCCATCTCTCGCCGAGGAGCTGTTGGGCAGCGGGATCGACGTCATCACCAGCGGCAACCACATCTGGGACAAGCGCGAGGTGTACGACTACCTCGATACCGACCGTCCGGTGCTGCGACCGATGAACTACCCGGACAGCACACCGGGCCGCGGCTGGCTGATCCACCAGCTGCCCGACGGCGAACAGGTAGCGGTCATCAACTTGATGGGCCGCGTCTTCATGAACCAGCTCGACTCGCCCTTCGCGGCGGCCGATGCGCTGCTCGACGGGGCGGCCGAGCCGCTCCCACCGGTTCGCATCGTCGACTTTCACTGCGAGATCACGTCGGAGAAGAACGCCATGGGTTGGCACCTCGATGGGCGGGTCAGCGCGGTGGTCGGCACGCACACACACGTCCCGACCGCGGATGCGCGCCTGCTGCCACAGGGGACCGCCTACATCAGCGACATCGGGATGACAGGCCCACGCGACTCGATCATCGGCATGAGCATCGAGACGGTCATGCCGCGCTTCCTGACCCACATGCCGACCCGCTTCCAGGTGGGCAGCGGGCCGGTCAGCTTCAACGCCGCGCTGATCGAGGCCGAGCGATCGACGGGGCGCGCTCTTTCGATCGAGCTGATCCAGCACCTGGTCGAGGTCGGCTAGGCTCCGAGCCATGGGCCCGCCATTGCTGGCGATCGTCGGCCCGACCGCCTCGGGCAAGACCGATTTGGCCCTGGCGCTCGCCCGCCAGCTGCCGCTCGAGATCCTGGTCGCCGACTCCCGGCAGGTCTACCGGGGCATGGACGTGGGCACCGCCAAGCCCGATGCAGCCGCGCGCGCCGCCGTCCGGCATCACCTTATCGACGTCGCAGAGCCCGACGAGGCTTTTACTGTCGCCGACTGGGTCGCCCGCGCGCGGCTGCTGCTGCCCGAGATCGCGGCCCGCGGCCGGCTGCCGCTGGTGGTGGCCGGGACCGGCCTGTATCTGGCCGCGCTGGTGGATGGCCACGACTACGAACGCCAGGCCTTCTCGCCCGAGGCGCGGCAGCGGCTCGCTGCCGAGCTCGAGGCCGCCGGGCTGCCGGCCCTCGCCGACCGGCTGGTGCAGCTGGATGCCTTGGGGGCGGCGCGCACCGACCTGCGAAACCCGCGGCGCGTGCTGCGGGCGCTGGAGCGGGTCGAGGCCGGTGGGGGAGCGGCGTCGATCGGCGCCCAGCCGTACCCCGGGCGCCTGGCCCTGATCGGTATCCGGCGACCGCGCGACGTGCTCGGGCGCCGCATCGACGAGCGCGCCGCGCGGCTTTTTGCCTCCGGCCTGCTCGACGAGACCAGGCACCTGCTCGACGCGGGCCATCCGCCGGAGCTGCCGGCGTTGAGCGGCCACGGCTATCGCGAGGCGGCCGCCCACCTGCTGGGGGAGTGGTCTGTCGAGGAGGCGATCGCGTCCACCGCGCGTCGGACGCGGCAGTACGCAAAGCGGCAGCTGAGCTGGTTCCGGCGCGACCCGCGGGTCGTCTGGATCGACGCCGGAGAGCGTCAGGGCGACGACGCGGAGCTGGTGGCCGAGGCGAGCCAGACCCTGCGTGCACTGCTGAACTGATCGTTCCACGAGAGCCGCCCGCGGCCTCGGCTACCATGAACGGAGCGATATGACTGACCGCAGCCGAATGATCGACCTCACCGCCGCCGACGAACGCGCATTCCTGATCGGCATCGACGATCCCCGCAACGGGCGCTGGCCGATCGAGCGGAGCCTCGCCGAGCTTGCCGCGCTGACCGATACGGCGGGCGCCTCGGTGGTGGGCAGCGCCTTCCAGCGCCGGACGCACCCCGATCCGGTCTGGTATTTCGGCAAGGGCCGCGCCGCCGAGCTGGTCGACGAGAAGGCGGCGAGCGACTTCAACCTGCTGGTCGTCGATGACGAGCTGAGCGCCAACCAGCAGCGCAACCTGGAGACCCTGCTCGACTGCAAGGTGCTCGACCGCTCGGCGCTGATCATCGATATCTTCGCGCGCCACGCCCGGACCCGCGAGGGGCGCCTGCAGGTCGAGCTGGCCGCGCTCGAGTATCACCTGCCGCGCCTGACGCGACTCTGGACCCACCTCTCGCGCACCGGCGGCGGAATCGGTACCCGAGGCCCGGGCGAGAGCCAGCTCGAGACCGACCGTCGCCTCATCCGAGAGAAGATCAAGAAGGTCCGCGGCGAGCTGGAGGAAGTGAAGCGCCAACGAGCGACGGCCGCTCGGCAGCGTGACCGCAGCGAGGTCGCCAGCGTTGCCCTGGTCGGCTACACGAATGCAGGCAAGAGCACGCTCCTCAACGCTCTGGCCGATGCGGATCTGTACGCCGCAGACATGCTCTTTGCCACCCTCGACCCGACCTCGCGCCAGGTCGCCCTGCCGACTGGCCAGCACGTCGTGATGAGCGACACGGTCGGCTTCATCAACAAACTGCCCCACGACCTGGTCGACGCCTTCCGTGCAACGCTTGAGGAGGTGATCCGCGCCGACCTGCTGCTCGAGGTGGTCGACGCTGCCGATCCGGACTTCCTGCCGCAGCAGGCGGCCGTGCAGGCCGTCC
>JALYSK010000125.1 GCA_030854805.1 Chloroflexota bacterium
AGGCGAGCGCATAGGCACCGATGACCGCGCCCGAAATGCTCCCGAAGCCACCGATGACGGCCGCGATGAACGCCTTGAGCACCGGCGTGAAGCCGAGGTACGGGTTGATCTGGCCCGCCTGGGAGGCGTACAGGAAGCCGGCCACGGCCGCCAGCGCGGAGGCGATGCCGAACGCGCTGGCCACGACGCGGTTCACCTGGATTCCCATCAGCTGAGCGGCCGGCAGGTCCTCCGCCGCGGCGTGCATCGAGAGGCCCAAGCGAGACCGGGTCACGAACACGGTCAGGAGGCTGAGCAGCACGGCGCCAGTGACGAAGCTGACGATGTTGACCTTCGAGAGCGTGAGAGAGCCGACCGAGATGACCCCCTGCAGCAGCCCCGGGGTTGGGAACGCGATCTGGACCGGCTGACCCCCGAGCCGGCTGGCGAGCAGGGTCCCGTTCTGAAGGATCTGGCCAACCGCGAACGAGGTGAGCAGCATCGCCACGTCGGGAGCTCCGCGAATTGGCCGATAGGCGATCCGCTCCATGAGCAGGCCCACCACCACGGTCCCACCGACCATCGTCAGGAGCGCGGCGGGAAGGGGCAGCCCGGCGAACAGGGAGAAGGCGGCGAGATAACCGGCCACCATCATGAGATCGCCGTGGGCAAAGTTGATGAGCCGAAGGATGCTGAAGATGAGGGCCAGCCCGACCGCCATCAGGGCGTAGAGGCTGCCGGCGCTCAGCGCGTTGACGATCTGCTGCAGCGCGTACTGAACCATCTCAGTGACCGAGGTAGGAGCGCTCGACGCGCGGATCATGGCGCAGCTCGGAGGCCGGCCCTTCGAGCGCGATGCGGCCGGCCTCCATGACGTAAGCCCGGTCGGCCACGTCGAGCGCCTGGTGGACGTTCTGCTCGACGAGCAGGATGGTGAGGCCCTTGCCCTTGAGGCGGTCGATCACCTCGAAGATGCGCTCGACCATCAACGGCGCCAGGCCAAGCGACGGTTCGTCCATGATCAGGAGCCGAGGTTCGCTCATGAGCGCGCGGGCAATGGCGAGCATCTGCTGCTCGCCACCCGACAGCGTTCCGCCGGCCTGTCCAAGCCGCTCGCGGAGACGAGGAAAGATCTCGGTCACCGCCTCGATTCCCGGCTCAAGTTCGGCCGCCGGACGCTGGATGCCACCAAGGATCAGGTTCTCGCGGACGGTGAGACGGCCGAAGATGTGGCGGCCCTCGGGGCAATGCGAGATGCCGAGCGCCACGATCCGGTCGGTCGACTGGCGGGTGATCTCGTTCCCCTCGTAGCGGATCGAGCCCTGGCTGGGCCGAATCAGGCCAGAGATCGCCTTCAATGTCGTCGACTTTCCGGCACCGTTCGAGCCGATGAGGGCGACCAGCTCGCCGCTCCCGACGCGCAACGAGACCCCATCGAGGGCGCGGATGTTCCCGTAGTAGACGCGCAGGTCCTCGAGCTCAAGCACGCTTCGCCTGGCCCAGATAGGCGGCAATCACCTCGGGATCGGTGCGCACGGCCGCCGGGTCGCCGTCCGCGATCAGCACGCCGTGGTTCAGCACCTGGATTCGGTCGCACAGGTTCATGACCAGAGGGATGTCGTGCGCGACCAGCACGATCGTGATCCCGAGCTCGTCCCGAAGGCGCCGGATCATCGCCAGCAGCTCCGCCGTCTCGGAGGAGTGCATGCCGGCATTCGGCTCGTCGAGCAGCAGGATCCTCGGATCGGTGGCGACGGCGCGTGCGATCTCGAGCCGACGCTGGTCGCCGTACGGCAGGCTGCGCGCGAGCCTGCCGGCGCGTGGCACGAGGGCAAAGCGATCCAGCAGCTCGGCGGCCCCGGCCTCGATCTCGTCTTCTGTCCGACGAAACGAGCGCGTGCTCAGGATGGTGGATGCGAGCGAGGCGGGCAGGCGCCGCTGAATCGCGACCTTGACGTTGTCGATGACCGACATGTCGTCGAACAGACGAATGCTCTGGAAGGTGCGCGCCATTCCGAGCCTGGCGACCTCGTGCGCAGGCAGCCGCGTGGTGTCGGTGCCCGCGAAGTGGATCCAGCCGGATGACGGCCGGACCATGCCCGACAGGAGGTTGAAGAGCGTGGTCTTGCCGGCTCCGTTGGGACCAATGATGCCGTGGATCGCTCCGGCGGGAAGGCGCAGCGAGTAGTCCGAGAGGGCGACCAGGCCTCGATAGCGCTTGGAGAGGCCGCCCACCTCGAGGAGCGAAGAGGTCTCCGACTCGATGGCCGGCGCAGCCTGACTGACCACTGGCGCTCTCCGGGGTCGAGGTTCCTTGGCGGCCGTGCGGCCGGGCCCGGCCGACTATCGCATATCGTTCGAAGCAGGGTCAAACCTGCCGAGCGTGCCTGCCGAGCCCGCAACATGCGACACTCCACCCGTGCCCGAGTCCGCGTCCCAACTCCTCACCTTCGCCCACGCCATGGCCGATGAGACGGATCCGATCGCACTCGGCCACTTCGCCGGTGAATTGACGATCACGGCCAAGCCGGATCGGACTCTGGTCACCCAGGCTGATACGCAAGTCGAGACATTGCTGCGCGAGCGCATCGCGCAGACGTTCCCGTCGCACGGCATCGTGGGCGAGGAGTACGGCAGCGAGCCCGGCGACGGCGACTCGCGCTGGATCATCGACCCGATCGACGGCACCCATAACTTCGTGCGAGGAATTCCGATCTGGGCGACGCTCATCGCCCTCGAGCGCTCCGGCGAGCTCGTGGCGGCGGTCGTCTCGGCACCGGCGCTCCGCCTGCGCTGGTCTGCGGCGAAGGGCGCCGGGGCAACGATCCGGGTCGCCGGGCAGGAGCGGCCGATTCATGTCTCGGAAGTCGCGGGGCTCCACGAGGCGCAGCTCGTCTTCTCCGGCCTCCGCACCATGGACGCCGCCGGCTATGGCGCCGCCCTGCGGGAGGCGGTTTCGCGAGCGTGGCGGGATCGGGGCTTCGGCGACTTCTGGGGCTACATGCTGGTCGCGCAGGGATCTGCCGAGGCGATGTTCGAGCACGGTCCGCGCGTCTGGGATCTAGCCGCGCCGGCGTTGATCATCGAGGAGGCGGGAGGCCGGATGAGCGACCTCACGGGAGCACCCTCGCATCTCGGACCGGGCGCCCTCGCCAGCAACGGGCTGGTGCACGACGAGCTGCTGGAAATCTTCAGCGCGGGGTCGGGCTAGGCCTTGATCCGGGCTCCACGAGGGTCGTAGAGCGGCTCGGCGCTCACCGTGCAACCGACCCACTGGCCGAAGATGTCGACCTCCGCGCGCTGCCCCACCTCGGCGAGCTCCGGGGGAAGGTAGGCATAGGCGATGCTGCGCTCGACGGCGAATCCATAGCCGCCAGAGGTGACCCGGCCGACCACGCTCCCCTCGACTCGAACCGGCTCGTTCCCCAGTGCCACGGAGCGCGGGTCATCGAGGACGAGACAGGCGAGTCTCCGCTCGAGCGGCCGCTCTTTCGCTGCGAGCAGCGCCTCGCGGCCGTTGAAGTCGGTCCCTTTCCCCAGCCGCACCGCGAATCCGAGCCCAGCCTGATAGGGCGTCTCCTCCGGTGTGATGTCGCTCGACCAGACCCGGTAGCCCTTCTCGAGCCGCAGGCTGTCAATTGCGCGATACCCCCCGGCCAGCATCCCGCGTGGCCGGCCTGCCTGCCACAGGGTGTCCCATAGCAGGAGCCCATACTCCGTCGGGCAATACAGCTCCCATCCGAGCTCTCCGACATAGGTGACCCGCAGCGCCCTCACCGGCACGTGGCCCACCGTGATCTCGCGCGCGGTCAGGTACGGGAACGCGTCGTTGCCGACCTCGTCGCTGGTGACACTGGCCAGGATGTCGCGGGCGAGCGGTCCCCAGAGGCCGATGCAGGCGAGCGCCGAGGTGATGTCGCCAATCCTGACGCTTTCGTCGTCGGGCGCGTTTCGGCGAATCCAACCAATGTCGTGGTTGCCGAATGCGGTGCCGGTGACGATGAAGAACCGATCCTCCTCGAGGCGGGTCACAGTGAAGTCGCACTCGATCCCGCCGCGCCGGTTCAACATCTGGGTATAGGTGATCCTGCCGACCGGCCGGTCGAGGTCGTTGTCGCAGAGCCGCTGCAGAAAATTCAGGGCGCCGGCCCCGCTGATCTCGATCTTCGCAAAGCTCGTCTCGTCGAACAGGGCCGCCGCATTCCGGGTCGCGAGGCTCTCGGCGCCGATTGCCGGGGACCAGTGCTGACCCGCCCAGCCGCGCGGGCGGAGCTGTTCGTCGCCGGCCGCCGCGTTCGATTCGAACCAGTTCGGTCGCTCCCAGCCCGACTTCTCGCCGAATGCGCAGTCGAGCTCGG
>JALYSK010000141.1 GCA_030854805.1 Chloroflexota bacterium
CCGATGATCTCCATTCGTATGTCATACCCGCGCGGGTCGTGTCGGGTTTGGCCCAGCACGGCGAGCGTACCGTCCGCAAGCTCCAGGATGGCGGCGCCGGTATCCACGTCGTCATGCCGTGCGAAGACCGGGAAGCCGCGAACCGAGCCCGCCGCATAGACCTCCTCCACCTCCTGGCCGGTCACCCAGCGCAGCGCGTCGAAGTCATGGATCGACGAGTCGCGAAAGAGGCCGCCGGAGGTCGGAATGTAGTCGTCGGGCGGAGGCTCGTGGTCGTGCGCGGCAAGCCGGACGAGGTACACGGTGCCCAGCTCGCCGGTCTCGACCATGCGCCGAGCCTCAACGTAGGCCGGGTCGAATCGGCGCTGAAAGCCAACCTGCACGCGAAGGCCGGCCTGCTCGATCTTCCCGACGAGCGTCTCGGTCTCTGCCAGATCGAAGGCGAGTGGCTTCTCGACGAAAGCGGGCAGCCGGCGGTCGATCGCCATGCCGACGAGCGCCGCATGAGCATTGGTCGAAGCGGCGATCACCACTGCATCACTCGTATCGAGCGCGTCCTCGACGGTTGCAGCCAGCCGGGCGCCGATCGCGTCGGCCGATGCCTTTGCCCTGGCTGGATCGACATCCGCAACGGTGATCTGCTCGACATCCGCCTGCGCTGCGAGAAGGCGTCCGTGCAGCTGCCCGATCCGGCCTGCTCCGACCAGCGCGACCCTCACGCGAGCCCCCACGTCCGGCCAGCAAGCGAGCGGGCCGCGGGCCGACCAGGACGACTGACACGCTCGCTCATCGGCTCCTTCGCGGATGCTCGCGGGCTGGGGCGCGCTCGGGAGACCGATCGCGCAATCGATTACGCAGCATAGCCAGCGAACGGCCCGGGATCAATATGCAGTCAGGGGCCCGGAACCGGCACGACGGAGGTCACCACGAACTGCTGGCGACAGCTGTCGATCACCGACTGCCGTCCTTGATATGAGGCCACGTCGTCGCGACTCGGTGTCAATCGACATCCGGCCGCGGCCGGATCGTCGAAATGGCCCGTCACCTCGAGCCAGGCCAGCCTCCATGCCCGATCCTGCTTGAGGGACGGGTCGAGGACGGCGGGTGCCCACCAGCCGTCGAAACTTTCAATCGGCGAGAGGGCGAGCTGATTGCTGCCGGGCGTCGCGAGCCACGCAGGCACCCCACCCGGAGGCGCGTCGCTGAAGCAGGAGCACTCAACCGACCAGGCCCGGAAGGTGAGCGGCGTATCTCCAAGACATGCGACCGCGAGCGCGTGGTCCAGCACCAGGAAGTCGGCAGCTGTCGCTGGAGCAGGGCCGCACTCGTCGCTGGACGGGTCGGCCACGACGGTGAGCAGGGGATCCGCTTCCGGGGTCCACGAGCCGTCCGCCGCGAGGTGCCAGAAGACCGGGTTCTGTCCGCGCAGGGTCGGCCGATAGCCGACCAGTACCACCCCTGACGGACCGGCGGCGGCGATCCGGGGGAGCCCGCCGAACGCGTGGGGCAGGGGCGACTGCGTCCACGTGGTCCCTTCCCGGATCCATGCAACCGGCAGTTCGGTCGAACGATCCCATCCGAACGCGACCGCCCGCCGGCCATCGCTGACCATGGTCGTGACCACGCCATCGCCGAAGGCCCCTTCATCCGATTCGCGCCGCCAGCTCAGCCGATCCCCCTTGACCTCGCCAATCCACACGCGATGAAGTCCGCGGACAGGATCGTCGTCGACCCCGACCCATTCGGCGCCAACGGCCACGATCTGGGCGCTCGGGCCCTCGGGACCGCCGATCACCGGAGCCCAGGTCCTCGCGTTGGCGGAGTAAGCCGCGGCCGCCTTATCGGCCGGCTGTTGTCCCTGCATGTCCCAGGCATAGAAGCCGTTCGGCCCAGCAGCGAGCCGGACCCAGGCGCCGCTCGCCATCCCGGCATCGGCCGTCTCGCGCCAGGTCAGTCCATCCTCGGAGAACCAGAGCGTGGTATCTGGCCCGCGGCCCGCTGTTGCGGCGAGCAGGTAGCCGGCGTCCGAGCTCACGAACTGTGACGGGTATGTGCCCGCGTCTGACATCGTTCCCAGGGCGGTCCAGCTGATGCCATCGTTCGAGTGCCAGACCCAGGCAGTCGACCCAGACGGGTGGTCGCCGATCAGTGTGAGGGCAAGCCAGCCAGCAGGCCCCCAGCTCACCGCGGCCCCGTAACCGGCGGAGGCTGGCAGATCGGCAATCTGCCACGCATCACCGTCCGCCGACGCCGCGATCAATGGCTCGAGCGGCTGGGTCGATGTGACCGCGGGCCAGCCGACGGCAAGGAACCGATCCCCGCCGCCGACCATGGCCCAGATATCTCCACTCACCGGAGCCGGCGCGGAGCCCAACCGTACGACCAGCTGGGCCCCGCCTTCGGTGGTGGCCACCCAGCCCTGCGGCTCAGGGGCGAGGATATGCAGCCAACCCAGCTTGCCGGGCGGTGGGTCCGGCATCTCCTCTGCGAACGCAAGCGCGCCCTGGGCCAAGACGCCGAATTGGATCGCATTGACCTCCGGGTTCGCCCGGATGATCAGGTCGGCTTTGGCGCGGATGCCTCCCGTGAAGGTCTGCTGGGTGGGAGCCTGCGTCGGGGCAGCGCCGGGTTGAACAGTGACCTCGCGCAGCAGGCGAGGCGTTGAGACAGGCCAAGCCGGGGTGCTCGAAGCAGTTGGGCTCGGCCGCGGCGAGCCGGCGCTGCTCACCGCTGCCCGCTGACCGATGAAGTTTCCCAGCGCGATCAGGAGCCCGGCAAAGAGCGCGAACAGCGCCAGGCCAACGACGAACCGCTCGCCGGGGGGACCGCCCGTGCGCGTACCCTCGGTCGGCTCCAGCCGAAGCTCATGCTGGTCGCTCATCGCTGATCGGTCCTGCTGGGTGGATGGGCGCTGGGCGTCTCGGCCCGATGGTAGCCTGCGCGCAATGCGAGGCACCCGGGTCGCCACTCTCTTCACGGTGCAAAAGCCGGTCTTTGCCATGCGCGACGCGCGACGCGGCAACGGCTAGTTGTGATTCCCACGGACGTTGTTGACAAGAGCCGGCATCGGGGCCAGGCCTCGGAGCGCGGTGTGGGGTCGTCCGTAATTGTAGAAGTCGACCCATCGCGGCAGCGCCGCCAGACGCTCGT
>JALYSK010000142.1 GCA_030854805.1 Chloroflexota bacterium
ACGAGCGTCTGGCGGCGCTGCCGCGATGGGTCGACTTCTACAATTACGGACGACCCCACACCGCGCTCCGAGGCCTGGCCCCGATGCCGGCTCTTGTCAACAACGTCCGTGGGAATCACAACTAGCCCGCGGCTCTCGCTATGGGAGTGGCCTCCAGACCGGGGCATATCCGTTCGCGATCTGGACCGCACCGCCGCCGGACTCGCTGTCCCTGGCGAGTATCGGGAACTGGATGGCCGAATTTGCTCGCAGCAGCCTCGGACGGCCAAGGTGAGGCCGTCTGCCTGGCCGTTACATGCCAGTGCTGGCAAATCTAGCCATCGGTTGGCCGGTAGATGCTCGGGCTGGCAAATATCGGCCGATCGGCCTCGCGTCGGGCGATTTCAGGCGGAGGCGGCCTCGGTTATAACCCCTGGTAGTGATTTCGGGGCCATTTCTCCGCCAAGCGGCCTTTGTTGGCTGTTTTGCGCCCGATGGGCCGCGAACGGCTCCAATTGATAACCCGGGGCAATCATTTGAGGCCATTTTTCCGGCCCGGCCTGAATATCGGGCGAACACACGACCTGGAGTAATAGTCCGGCCTCACGGCAGCCTCTCCAAGATTGACGGGAGGACTTTTCGGGCGCGTTGGGCGGGACTATCCTGCCGGCATGGGCCGCACGGAAGCGCAGAGCGTGCCAGGCGACACGAAGCTGGGGCTCCTGCAACGTGTTCCGCTCTTCCAGGGGTTCGATGCGGCGCATCTCGAGCGCCTGGCCGAGCTCGCCATAGAGGTCCAGGCCGCCGATGGCGACGTGATCACCGCCCAGGGGGAGAGCGGCGACGACTTCTTCATCGTCGCCAGTGGCAAGGTCATCGTCGAGCGTGACGGGCAGGCGATGGCCCGGCTGGCACCAGCACCGTGACGGTGCCGCAGTTCGGGATCTTCGCGCAGGGCACCATCGCCCACGCCTTCATGGAGTGGGATCTGCGCCCGGACATCGACCTTCACGAGGCGGCGTCGGTCCTCGGACGGCTGCGCAGCCCGACCGTCTCGGCCGGCGGGGTCAACCTGGTGCTCGCCTTTGGCCATCAGCTGTGGCGCGCCCTGGCCCCAAAGGATGTGCCGGCCGGACTTGGCGCGTTCCTGCCGATCGGCAGGCTCGGCGGCCATCACGCCCCAGCGACCCAGCACGACCTGTGGTTGTGGATCAACGGCAGCTCGCAGGACGTCGTCTTCGAGCACACGCGCGCGGCGGCGCGGGCGATCGAGACCGTCGCCCAGCTCGCCACGGAGCAGGTCGCGTTCGTCCACCGCGACAGCCAGGACCTGACCGGGTTCATCGACGGCACTGCCAACCCGACCATGGTTGAGGCACCGATGGCGGCGCTCGTGCCGGAAGGGCTGCCGGGCGCGGGCGGCAGCCACGTGCTGGCAATGCGCTGGGTGCACAATCTCGACGCCTTCGAGGCGCTCGCCGTGGATGACCAGGAACGCGTCTTCGGACGGACGAAAGCGGAGAGCCTCGAGCTGGAAGGTGATGCCAAGCCGCCGACCGCACATATCGCGCGCGTCGAGATCGAGGACGCCGCGGGCAATGAGCTGCCCATTTATCGCCGCAGCGTTCCCTATGGCACGGTCGCCGAGCACGGCCTCTACTTCGTGGCATTCTCCGCCGACCGGTCTCGTTTCGACACGATGCTGGGGCGGATGTTCGGGACCGACGGTGATGGCCGGCACGACCGCCTCACCGAGTTCTCGCGACCGGTCAGCGGCGCGTACTACTACGCCCCACCGCTGAATCTCCTCGTCAACCTTGCCATGCCCGCGGCAGTGGAGATCGACACGGCGCTTCCGGGCTGAGCGGCCAGCCCCGCTTGGGCTGGCTATTACACGGTGTCATGTATTCGGGCCACATCGAGGCCGATGCGCCGCGAACTGCTCCGATCCATGACCCGCAGTCATCGCTTGAGGCTGATTCAGCTGCCCCGCGCCGGAAGAGTGCCAACGTACGACCTGGAGTAATAACTCGGCCTGGGTCGGTCCAGCGAGTCCGTCTCCCTCGATCGCGACGAGCTCGATCGGCTCGGTGATGGCCCGGAGCGCGAAGCGGCCGGCCGGCCGGCGGGTCGCTCCTCGCGTCGTCGAGCTCCTGAACAGCTGCCCTTAGAATCGGTGGATGGCCCTGACCCCCGTTGAACTCTCGCGGCGTGACCGATAGCCCGCCGGCGCGGACCCTCCCGTCGGGGACCGTCACCTTCCTGTTCACCGACATCGAGGGCTCGACCGCGCTGCTACAGCGCCTAGGCGACGAATACGCCATCCTCCTGGCCGATCACCACCGGCTCCTGCGCCATGCTTTTGGGGAGCGAGGCGGGGTCGAGGTCGACGCAGCGGGGGATGGGCTCTACTTCGCATTCCCGAGCGCGCGGTTCGCCCTGCTTGCCGGGATCGCGGGGCAGCAGGCCGTCGCCGCCCATGAATGGAGTGCCGGTGCCGCGGTGGCGGTGCGGATGGGCCTGCACACCGGCGAGGCAATCAGCGCCGAGGACGGCTACGTGGGGATCGACGTTCACCGGGCGGCGCGCATCTGCGCCGCCGGGCATGGCGGCCAGCTGCTCATCTCGCAGACGACGCGCGACCTCGTGGCGGATGAGCTGCCACCACAGATCACGCTGCGCGACCTCGGGGAGCATCGGCTCCGCGATCTGGCCGGGCAGCAGCGCCTCTTCCAGGCGGTCGTCCCGGACCTGCCCTCAGAGTTCCCGTCGCTGCGCAGCGTTGAGTCGCATCCCAACAACCTGCCCCGGCAGCTGACCAGCTTTGTCGGCCGTGAGCGACAGTTGGCGGAGGCGAAACGGCTGCTCGCGTCGTCGCCGCTGCTCACCCTCACCGGCCCCGGAGGCGTCGGTAAGACGCGGATTGCCCTGCAGCTGGCGGAAGAGCTCCTCGGCGAGCTGAAGGATGGGGCATGGCTGGTGGACCTGGGCGTGCTCACCGACCCGGACTTCCTGGCGCCGGCCGTTGCATCCGCGCTGGGGCTCGCCGAGCAGCCGGGCCGTCCGCTGCTGGCCACCATCCGCGATCACCTGCACGGCCGGGAGCTGCTGCTCGTGCTCGACAACTGCGAGCATGTCGTCGCCGCATCGGCAGCGCTGGCCGACAGCCTCCTGCGCAGCTCCCCGTTGTTGCGCATCGTGGCGACCAGCCGGGAGGGGCTGGGGATCGCCGGCGAGGCCCTGTTCCCGGTGCCGTCGCTCGCGCTGCCGGAGAGCGATCGCATCCTTCCGCTCGACCAGCTGAGCGGCTTCGAGGCGATCCGCCTCTTTGCCGACCGAGCCTCTGCGGTGCTGCCGAGCTTCGAGCTGAGCGCGTCGAGCGCGTCGGCGGTGGCCCAGATCTGTCGCCGATTGGATGGCATCCCGCTCGCGCTGGAGCTGGCGGCGGCCCGCGTCAGGGCTCTCTCGGTCGAGCAGATCGCCGCGCGCCTGGACGACCGATTCCGGCTGCTGGCGGGCGGGAGCCGCGCCGCCGTGCCGCGCCACCAGGCCCTGCGGGCAGCCATCGACTGGAGCTTCGACCTCCTGTCGGAGGAAGAGCGTGCGACCTGGCGCCGCCTGTCGGTCTTCGCGGGAGGGTTCACGCTCGAAGCCGCGGAGGCGATATGCGCCGGCGAATCGGTCCAGGAGTTCGAGGTCCTCGACCTGCTCTCGCGGCTTGTCGAGAAGTCGCTGGTGGTGTCGGAAGCGATGCCGGGCGAGGCCCGCTTCCGCCTGCTCGAGACGGTGCGCCAATACGCGCGTGAGAAGCTCCTCGGCTCGGGCGAGGCGGCCGACGCCATGCGCCGCCACCGCAACTGGTTCCTCGCCGTGATGACGCGCATCGAGCCGCAGTTCTTCGGCGGAGCTCGCTCAGGGAGCGGGATCGAGGAGCTTGACCGCGAGCACGACAACCTGCGGGCCGCGCTCGAGTGGTCCGCAGACGAGCCGGGCGAGGCGGCAGCCGGCCTGCAGCTGGCCGCCGGACTGTGGCGGTTCTGGGAGATCCGCGGCCACGTCGTGGAAGGGCGAGCCTGGCTCGAGCGGCTGCTGGCCGCATCGAGCGGCGAATCCCTCGCGGCTCGGTCCAGCGCACTCACCGGCGCGGGAGTCCTCGCCCACCTGCAGGGCGACTACGACGCCGCGTTCGCCTTCCACGAAGAGAGCCTGATCCTGCATCGCCAGGTCGGCAATCCGCAGAGCATCGCGTACGCTGCCAACAACCTGGCGAACGCGGCCGTGGAGCAGGGCGACTATGCCCGTGCGCGCGCCCTGTACAAGGAGTCGCTCGAGCTGGCCCGCGCCGGCGGCGACATTCGCGGAAGCGCAATTGCTCTCATCAACCTGGCCGACGTGGTCGCCCGGCAGGGCGACCTCGAGACGGCACGCTCGCTGTTCGAGGAGAGCATCGCGACCTTCAGAGAGCACGAAGACAACTGGGGGATGGCGTTTGCGCTCGACAGCTTCGGCGTGGTCGCGCGCCGCCACGGCGACCATCCCTCGGCCCGACTGCTTCACGGCGAGGCGATGGAGATCTCGCAGGCCTTGGGCGATGAGCGTGGGGTGGCCCGGGCGCTGGCACACCTGGCGGAGGTGGCCTCGCTGGAGGGCGACACGGCGGAGGCTGCGAAGCTATATCGGGAGAGCCTCGCCATCCGGCAGCGCCTGGGCGACCTGCCGGGGATCGCCACCGGCCTCGAGAAGCTCGCGGCGGTCCTGAGCGCCCAGGCACCCGACACCGCTGGCCGGCTATTGGGTCGAGCCGAGGCCCTTCGCCAGTCGATCCGCGCCCCAACGCCCGCGGAGGCGCGTGCCGAATACGAGCGCTGCTTCGGTCAGCTGGCCGCGGTCCTCGGTGCCGAGCGCCTGGAGGCAGCGCGCAGCGAAGGCCGGAAGCAGGGCACCGAGGAGCTGCTGGCTACGCTCCCTCGGTGACGCGGACGATCTCGTCGGCGAGCAGGCCGTGGGCCTCGCGGTGAACGGCCTCGCACGCTTCCGGGTCGGGAGCCTCAGCCAGGCAGTAGACCTTGCCGGTCGTCTCGTCGAACCAATACTTCAGGTAGTTCACCCCGTACTTCCCCTGGACCTCGAGGTCGCGCGCGTGGGCCTGCGCCACGCCCTCCGCGGTGAGTCCGGGGATGAAGTGATGCGTGTCGAGGAAAGTGGGCATGCTTCCGCTCTCCGTGGCTGAGTCTTAGGCGGACCAATACTCTACCCGACCAGCCAAATCTGCCCGGCTAGAATCGGTCCATGCCGGGCCAGCAGAACGAGACCACCGAGGCCGCTGCGGACTACCTGATGACCGTCCGCTACATGCACGCGGAGGGGCAGCCGGTGATTGCCGCCCGCCTGGCGGAGCGGCTGCGGGTGAGCGCGGCCACGGTCAGCGAGATGGTCACGCGCCTGGTGCGTGAGGGCCTGATCACCGT
>JALYSK010000023.1 GCA_030854805.1 Chloroflexota bacterium
AACTCCGAATTCGCGACCAGGTTGGCGTACCAGCCGCGACGTCCAGGGCGGCCGCTGATGTAGAGGCGCCCGCCGATATTGTGGAAGACCACTTCGATGCGCCGCCGCGCGCCGCTCCTGCGCCCGATGGTGGTGATATCGATCCGATGGCCGCGCGACAGGGCGTGACGGACGCGATCATCCATCTCGATGCTAGGCCGGGATGGTGACACTTCGCTCCTCCGCACCGCGCAGCAGCGTCAGCTCGAGGGCTGCGTCCGCGGCGAGCGACCCGAGAGCATCGAACAGATCGTCGGCGCTCGCCACTTCGCGATCGGCCACGGCGACGATCAGGTCACCTTCCTGGATCCCGGCCTTGGCCGCGGGGGAGTCTTCCTCCACCTCGCGCACCAGCAGCCCGTCGCGCTCCGGCAGGCCGACGGCCCGTCGAAGCTGTCGCGCGACGTGCGAGGGTGCCAGTCCCACGCCCAGGCGCCGTCGCTGCGGCGCCTCTCCCCGGCCCAGCGCCGCGACCCGATCCTTCAAGGTCGCGTCGGCAGCGATCGCCAGGTAGAAGCCGCTCTCCAGGCGGTTGGTATTGATGCCGAGCAGCCGGCCTTCGGCGTCGACGATCGGTCCGCCGCTCGAGCCGGGCATCAACGGTGCGGTGTGCTCGACCGATCCACCGATCCGTCGTCCGCGCGGTCCCCGGAACGTGCGCCCCACGCCGGAGACGAAGCCGAAGGTGACTCGCGGGCCACGTCCTGCGGGGTTGCCGAGCGCCACGACCGGCGAGCCGATCGTCAGCGTCGAGCCGTCGCCCCAGGCAATGGGAGCGGCGCCATTCGTCGCCACCTCGACCACCGCCAGATCGCCGTCGAGGTCCACGCCCAGCACCTTGCCATCTGCCTCGCGCCCGTCCGAGAAGTAGACCTTCGGATCGTCGCCGTGCAGGTTGTGCGCGTTGGTGAGCACGCGGCCCTTGTCGATCACCACGCCGGAGCCTCCGCGCCATCGATTGCCGAGCCCAACCGTCGACGGCCCTACTTTGTCCGCCACCCCGGCGATGGACTTGCCCAGATCCTCGAGGGATCCCATTGACCTGATCCTCCTGATAGTCTTGTCGCTGGATAGTCTTGTAACTTGCAATGCGCAAGTTACTCCTCCACCAGCCGCTGTCAAGACCGATGCCGTACGATCCACTCATGGCCGCCGCAGACTCGCCGCTTGCCGCCGCGCTCCAGCGCGTCGGTGACAAGTGGAGCCTGCTGTTGATCGAGTCGCTGCTCTCCGGACCGCTGCGCTTCAACGAGCTGCAAGCGAGCGTGACCGGGATCGCCCCGAATATCCTGGCCGATCGGCTGCGCCGCCTCGAGGGTGAGCGCGTCGTCAGCTCGCAGCCGTACAGCGAGCGGCCCCCGCGCAGCGTCTACCGGCTCACCGGGGAGGGGCAGGAGCTCGCCAGCGCTCTGCGGCTGCTCGCCGACTGGGGCTCGCGCGTGGCGCGGGAAGCGGAGCCAATGCGCCACGAGGCGTGCGGCACTCCCGTCGAGGCCCGGTTCTTCTGCCCCACCTGCGCCCGGGCCGTCGAGCCGGGCGAGGCGGACCAGATTCGCCGCGTCTGAGCGGCCGAACCGGCCACTCGCTCCACTCGCTCCACCCGTCGGCGAGCTGCGCCCGCCACCTACGGGCCTTTGGCCGAATCCGCCGGTCCGTCGGGTGAGGCGAGATGACCCCACAGCGCCGCCGGATCCGAGATCGCCGTCTCCGCGTACTCCTCGATGAACTGGCGCACTAGCCCGTTCAGCGAGGTGCCCTCGCACAGGGCGCGATAGCGAGCTTGCAGCAGGACGAGCGCATCGACCTTGATCGTCACGTTCGTCGGCTTATGGCTCTTGGTCACCATTCGGCGATCCTGCCGCGCCAATGCTTACGGGCGGCCTCCCGCTGTCAGAGGCATTCGTGCACCCGTGCGGCACGACAGTCGTGCTGCACGAAAGGGTCTGACAGAGCGGCCGGCAGCCCTGCGAGCTACGTGCGGCTCGCCAAGGAGGCCCACTTACCAGCCGCTTACTGAGCGCCAAGAAGCTGGCGGAGTTGACAGGTGACCAAATGGTCACATATATTCGCGGGATGGAGGAGCTGGAGTCCGTCTTCCGAGCGCTTGCCGATCCCCATCGGCGTCACCTGCTCGATCAGCTCAGGGCGCGCGATGGCCAGACGCTAAGCGAGCTGGAAGCGGCGCTGCCGAGCATGACCCGCTTCGGCGTCATGAAGCACCTGCGCGTGCTCGGCGACGCCGGGCTGGTCACGACCCGCCGGGCCGGACGAAGCAAGCTCCATTTCCTCAACCCGGTTCCCATCCAGCTGATCGCGGATCGGTGGATCAGCCGTTACGCGGAGCCGTGGATCTCCGGCATGGCCGACCTGAAGCACACCCTGGAGGCATCACCCATGAACCCACCCAAGCACGTCTACGAGATCTACATAGCGGCCACGCCCGAGAAGATCTGGCAGGCCATCACCGATTCGAGCTTTACGCAGCGCTACTACTATGGCAATACGGTCGAGTCGGACTGGCAGGTGGGCTCGTCGCTCGTCTACCGCAACCCCGACGGCAGCGTCGCCATCGAGAGCGAGATCGTGGAGGCCGAGCCGCCGACGCGGCTGGTCCAGACCTTCTCCTTCCCGGCCACCGGCGACCGCCCCTCGCGCGTGACCTGGGAGATTCAGCCGCGCGGCGGGTCGTCGCTGCTCACCCTCGTGCATGACGACTTCGATGGCGAGACGGAGACCTTCAAGGGCGTCGCGCACGGTTGGGTTCCGGTCCTGAGCGGCCTGAAGACGCTGCTCGAGACCGGCGAGCCGCTCGCAATCGAGGATCCAGAGCACGCCGAGGCCACCGCCTGAGATCGACCGATGAGGCCCGCTACGGTTTGGCCCCGACGACGCTGACCAGCGGCGCGCGCCAGACGAGGGCATCGGCCGGAAGGCCGTTCAGCCGACCCAGGGTCGCGCGTCGCAGTCGCTCACGATCGGCCTCCGAAAGTGGCTCGAAGAGATCATCGGCCAGCCAGCCCTCGAGCGTGGCCAGGTAGGAGTCCGGCGTGAAGCGATGCTCGAGCCACTCGCGACGCGCGTCGACGCGTCGGAACCCGGCGCGCCGCAGCTCGCCGGCAGCCTCCCTCGGCGAGGCGTAGGAGCGCGGGTCGGGCCCTGGATCGGGCCAGTCGAGACCGAGGTCGTCGACGGCATCCTCGAACGCCTGCATCGGCCTGAACAGGTCGTCGCGGTCCTGCCAGGTGACGCAGGCAAAGAGCCCGCCGGGCCTCAAGACCCGGAACGCCTCGCGCAGCGCAGCCGCTCGGCTCGGCACCAGCTGAATGACGAAGGAAGAGACGGCGACGTCGGCCGACGAATTGGGCAGTGGGAGAGTGGCTGCCGCTCCCTCGCGCAGCGTGAGGCGACGCTCCGCGTCTCCGCCGCGGGCTTTCGCCGCTGCAGACGCGACCTCGATCAGCCGTATTGACGGATCGACCGCGATGACGGTTGCACGCTGCCAACGCTCGAGTGCTGCCAGCGCGAGCGTGCCACTGCCGGTCCCGATATCCACCAGGCTGAACGCATCACGTCCCGCGAACCCCTCGTCGACGCGATCCAGGAGGCGTACCGCCGCCTGCGCAATGATCGGCGCCCAGCAGTCGCGATACCGCAGGGCGGCGCGGTTGTATCCAGAGACGGTGTCGCGATAGACGGCGGGCATGCGTCAAGGATGCCAGCCCGGCGGTTTCCGCTCAGGCGGCGACTGGCTCTGCGGCGGCCTCGCCCGCCGGATTCCGAAACTCGCGGCGAGCGCGCTGGGCGAGCCAGATCGATATCCACAGGATCAGGAAGCCGTTGACCGGGTGCAGGGCGGACACGACAGGTGCGGTCTCACGGAGCGCGACGAAGACCGACTGCAGGACGAAGAGCGCGAAGACGAGGACGCTCAGCCAGATCCTGCGCCATCCCAGCCGGCCGATGATGGCAAGTGCGATCAGGATCAGCGTCAGCCAGCCGAAGGCGCGGCCGAACTCGGTGTGCGCCGCGAATTTCTCCGCCCCAACGAAGACCCCCATCCCGCTCAGAAACACCTGCGCCAGGAGACAAACGACAAAGACCCACGCGACGACCAGATAGGCCATGCGTGCGGCGCGACGAACATCCATCGAGAGATCGCCTCCTGCTCGGGAATGGACGGCAACGGCTCAGGATAACCGCGCCATCCGGGCGTGAGAAGGGGCAACCGCTGCTAGGCTCAGCGCATGGCTGTGACGTTCCTGGGGTTTCCATCGGCCGAGCCTGAATCCGTGCAGGCCGAGGTCGCCATCCTGGGCGTCCCGGCCGGCGTCACATACCCGACCTCCGTCACGACTCTCGGATGTGCCGAGGCGCCCTCCGCCATCCGCGCGCGCTCACAGCGCCTGACCCGCTTCGTGGACCATCACGACTTCGACCTCGACGGACCGATGCTCCCCACCCCGCTGGGCATCGTCGATTGCGGCGACGTCGTCGATGTCGGAAAGGCTCAGCACTCGGTGGAGGCGATCCTCGAGCAGGGTGCCATCCCGATCGTGCTGGGTGGCGATGACTCGGTTCCGATCCCGACTCTCCGCGCCTTCGCCGGCCGCGGTCCGCTCACCGTGGTCCAGGTGGATGCCCACCTGGACTACCGCGATTCGGTGGCCGGGGTGCGCGACGGGTATTCGTCGCCGATGCGCCGGGCGTCCGAGATGGAGCACGTCGCTCAGATCGTCCAGGTCGGGCTGCGCGGGGTGGGGAGCGCGCGCACGGCGGACGTGGCGGATGCGCGAGCGGCGGGAAACATCGTCATCACCGCACGCGAGCTGCGCGAGCGCGGCGTGCCGTGGCTGCTGGAGCGGATCGCGACCGATGCGTTCGTCTTCATCTCGTTCGACTGTGACGGGCTCGACCCCGCTGTCTGCCCGGCGGTGAGCGCTGCGGCGCCGGGTGGCCTCTCCTACGACGAGGCCGCGGATCTGCTCTCGGGGATCGCTCGTGACCGCCGGCTGGCGGGTGCTGCGTTCACGGAGCTGGTCCCGACGCTCGATCTGAATGAGCTCTCGGCGCTGGTGGTGACGCGGCTGATCATGCGTCTCCTTGCCGGACTTGCGCGCCGCGCCTGAGGCCGGACGGAGCCGGATTCTCACAGAGCTTGAAGGCGCCGCGCTCGCTGGCGCGGTAGTCGAAGTCCCGTCCGTCCACGCGCAGGATCACCTGGAAGCCGGGCACCAGCGCCTGGGTGTAGAACTGGCCAGGCTCCGGACAGCCGAGCGAGCCGTCGTTCCAGGTCACTGACTTGATCTCGATCACCTGGATTGCCCCGACCTCCACGGCCGCCTTCGCCGCCAGGTCGCGCTCGAGCTGGTCGAGCAGCTCCTGCGGAAGCTCGCCGCTCACCTGCGGCTCCGATGCGCTCGGCAGCTGGCTGGGCAGCTGGCTCGGGAGCTGACCTCCCGGCGACTCACTCGCCCCTCCCGGAGCGCCGCAGGCAACCAGCAGCCATGCGAGGAGGATCAGGCTCGGCGTTCTCATCGGTCAGGTCAGAACCAGTCGCGCGCCTTGAAGTAGGCACCGATCCCGACGATCGAAAGCGCCATGACTCCGAGCGTAAAGAAGTAGCCGTACGGATGCCGCAACTCTGGCATGTTATCGAAGTTCATGCCGTAGATGCCGGCGATCAAGGTCGGCACCATCAGCAGCACAGTAAAGGCGGTGAGCCGCTTCATCACCGCGTTGAGACTGTTGTTCGTGACTGACAGGTTGGCATCCAGCGCCGAGGCGACCAGGTCGCGGTACAGGTCGAGTGCGTCGAGGACGCGAAGAAGATGGTCGTACAGGTCCTGGTAGTACGGCGCCTCTGCGTCGCCGATCAGCTCCACGTCGCGGCGCAGCAGCGCGTTCGCGATGTCGCGCTGCGGCGCGAGGATGCGGCGCAGCTCGAGCAGGTCGCGCTTGATGGCGAGCACCTCGCGCAGACCATCGCGTGCGCCTCCCTCGAGGATCCGATCCTCCAGCGTGTCGATCTCCTCGGCCATCTTGTCAAGGAGGGGAAAGTAGCCGTCCACGACCGCGTCCAGCACCGTGTAGAGGAGCTGCCCAACGCTGGTCGCCACCACCTCCGGCCGGGTGCGGAAGCGCTCCAGCGTGGCATCGATCGCGGGGGAGGGCTGCCAGTGGGTGCTGATCAGGTATCCCTCGCCGGCGATGACGTGGATTTCGCCGAGCTCCGGCGATCGCGCACGCCGGCGACCTCCCCGCCGTTCGAGCACTTCGTACGTGACGATCATGTGCTGGTCGGGATAGGTATCGATCTTCGGCCGCTGGCGACGCTTCTGCATGTCCTCCAGGGCCAGCGGGTGCATCTTGAACTCCTTCGCCAGCGCCTCCAGCGATTCGGCGTCCGGGTCGAGGAGGTCGAGCCATACCAGCTGGTCCTTGTCGGCCCGCAGGTGCCGCAGCTCCTCGAGCTTGGACTCTGCCAGGGTGCGGACCGATCCATCGGCGGCGCGAATGAGACAGGTGCGGATCATCGGCGCGGAGTGTACGCCGCTGCATCGGCGGCGAAATGTGCTATTCTGCGGTAGCCGATTACGAACGGGAGGGATGGATGAGCTGGCTGCCTGCGCCGGTCGAGAAGCTGCTCGAGGTGGCGCTGGTTGGCGAGCTGGCGGTGGTCGGTCCCAATGAGCGACCGATCGTCCATCCGCTGATCCCGCTCTACGATGGCGAGCGCATTTACATGCACTCGAGCACGCTCTTCTCGAAGAAGCTGGAGCACATCAAGCGGCACCCGCAGGTATCGGTCTCGCTCAGCGACCCGATTGCGATGAAAGGGAGCACCGACCGCGCCACGATACAGGGCACGGCGCGGCTCATCGAGGACGATCCGCACAGCCAGTGGGAGGCGCTGATCCTGGAGCTGTGGCGCCACAAGGAGCCGGTGATCGACTCCTTCCTCAAGATGCGAGTCGCGCTGCCCCTCTTCTTCGAGCGTGCGGTGATCGAGATCACGCCGGAGCGCTGCCTCTACTGGCCCGGTGGCGATACTTCGGTAGCACCACTCATCTCGGCGCGCCGCAGCGAGGCGGCCTGATGCCGCGACTCGACGCCACCGACCTCACCCGGCTCGACCGGTATCCATTCGTGGTCGTCTCCTGGGTGGGCGACGACGGCTATCCGGTCAGCGTGGCTACCACCTTCGAGACCGATGCCGCACGCCACGAGGTGATCCTCCGGGAAGCCAGCGGCGACGCGGTCGCCATTCCGACCGACCGCGAGGTCAACGTGATCGGCAGCCACATCCGCCCCACGCCGGGCCAGGGCTACGACGAGCGTCGCTATGTGCAGCTGTGGGGCCGCGCGGGCGAGCCGAGCGGCGGCCAAGTCATCTTCAGCCCCACCCGGGCCTGGGGCTGGGACGAGGCGGAGATGCCCTTCTTCGAGTATTCGGAGCGGAGCGTGCCGCAATCGCGGCGCTATCTCGAGCTGCTCTCGGCCGAGGCTGGCCGCCGGATCCGCCCGCGCCTCTCGTTGGGTTGGCTCGCGTTGCGCACCACCCGCCTGCCCTTCCTCTCCGCGACCATCATCCCGGTCCTGCTCGGCATCCTGATCGCCCTGCGCCACGGTGCGTTCGATATCTGGCTGGCGCTGCTGACCGTGGTCGGCGCCTCGCTCGCCCACCTGGCAATCAACGTGACCAACGACATCTTCGATACCCTCTCGGGCGCCGATGCCGCGAATGCCAACCCGACCCAGTTCAGCGGCGGCTCACGGGTGCTGATCTACGATCTCCTCACCGTCCGTCAGCTCCTGGCGGTCGCCCTGGCGCTGTTTGGTGGCGCGGCGGCGATCGGCCTGCTGCTGGTGTGGCTCACCGGATCGCTGACCCTGCTCCTGATCGGGATCGCTGGTATCTCGGTAGGGATCGCGTACACGGCGCCGCCCCTCAAGCTGGTCTACCGCGGCCTGGGGGAGATCGCGGTGGCCGTCGGCTTCGGGCCGATCATGCTGCTCGGCGCCTACGTCGTGCAGACGGGGCGGCTGGCGCTTGAGCCTTTCGTGGTCTCGATCACGGTTGGCATCCTCGTCGCGCTGATCCTGTACGTGAACGAGATTCCGGACCGGACGGGGGATGCTGCTGCCGGAAAGCGGACGTTGCCGGTGCGCCTGCAGCCCGACACGATCACCAGCGGCTACCTGGTGGCCGCGATCATCGCGTTCGCGGTGATCGTGGTCGGGGTGGCCGGAGGGCTGCTCCCGTGGCCTACCCTGCTCGCGCTGGCCGCTGTGCCGCTCGCGCTGCGAATCCACACCGGCATCCGTCAGCACTACAACAGTCCGTACACCCTGATGGCAGTGATGGGGACCAACGTCAACCTGAACCTGATCGTCGGTGGGCTGCTGCTGGGCGGCTACGCGGCCAGCCTGCTCGCTACGGCGTTGCTGCGCTAACGAGCACGCCGTCGGATCCTCCTCTCAGCGGCGAATGCTGACCCGGCCTGCGGCTCGGTCCCGCTCGGCGATGCTTGCGAACATCAGGATGGCGTCGATCTGCTCAGCCTGCAGCGCGATGGCCGCCACATGCTCGCGCATGGTGTGGACGTAACCGACGGTGCCGGCGGTCCACTCGCCCACCGCCTCGGGCGCGACGTGGCGGCCGCCACCCAACAACAGCTGGACCGCGAGCTCCGGTCCCCGCGAACCGGCCGAGACCAGCAGCAGCCCTTCAACCGGATCATGCAGCGGGCTGCGGTGCTCTCCCACGCGGCCGGCGACGACCACCGGCAGCCGCTCGCCCGGCGCCAGCGGCGTCGCCAGGACGTCGATCTCCCGCGTCTCCTCGTAGAGCGGATAGCCGAAGTGATTCCCCACGAAGAGGATCGCGCCGACCACGAGCGGAAGGAGGACGAGCGGCCACGCGATCGACGCCCGTGGCGCAGGAGTCGCGTCCAGGGCCAGAAGCTGACCGGGGATTACCCGACGCTGGCTCCCCGCCGCGGGATCGGTCGCCGAGGCGTATCCGGGGATCTGGATGGCTGCGACCTCTAGGTGCCCGGTTGGCGCCTCCGGAAGACGCTGGAGCCTCGTGCCACTTCGGAGCACGATTGAAAGCGAAGGGTCCTTCGCATCGTGCAGCAGGTACATGGTGCCCTCGACGTCGGACGGGATGCCGAGAAGGGACTCGATGGTGCCAGGCACGCGCACCCAGCCATCGGGTCGCGACGCCTTGCCGGCGAGGATCTCGCCCACGGTGACCTCCTGCGGGTGCGATCCACGGAAGCTCGCGAAGATGGGGATGGTGGCCGCCGCGACCAACAGTCCCACGACGATCCAGGTCCGACGTCCGCGCAGGATGCGGCCGTGAATGAACCCCAGTCCCCGCTCGACGATCGAGGCGAGGAAGCCAAAGATCAATAGAATGCGTGTGGGCATGGCGGCCATCATCACCGCCCGAATGGCCATCGCGCCAGTGCCGCACGGGTATCGGTGGGGATGACCATCGGCTCACCCCAGGAGCCTTCAGACGAGGCCGGGACGTACGATGCCCAGGTGAATCGCCGCTCCTGGACACTCGTGGCCGTCGTTCTCGGATCGGGAATCGTCTTCCTCGATTCGACCGTCGTGAACGTCGCCTTGAGCGCCCTGGGCAGGGAGCTGCCGTCGACCCTGGTGGCGACCCTGGAAGGCCAGTCGTACGTCGTCTACGGCTATCTGCTCAGCCTCAGCGCGCTGCTCATCCTTGCGGGGGCCATCGCTGATCTGTACGGGCGCCGGCGGATGTTCCTGCTCGGCCTTGGCGGCTTCGGGATCAGCTCTGTCCTGTGCGGCGTGGCGCCGAACATGGAGCTGCTGATCGCCTTTCGGCTGGTGCAGGGGGCGTTCGGGGCGCTCCTGGTGCCGACCTCGCTTGCCATCATCAACGCCACTTTCGACGGCCCGGAGCGAGGCCGGGCATTCGGCATCTGGGCCGCTGCGTCCGGGGCCACGACCCTGTTCGGCCCGCCCTTGGGCGGCTTCCTGGTCGACGCGGTCAGCTGGCGTGTCGTCTTCCTGATCAATGTCCCGCTTGTCCTCCTCGCGATCTACGCCGGCGCGGCTCACGTCGCGGAGAGCCGGGACCGCGATGCCAAGGGTGGGTTCGACCTCCTTGGCGCCGCAGTGGTCGCGATCGCCGTCGGCGGGCTCTCCTTTGGGGCCATTCGCGGGCAGGAGCAGCAGTGGAGCGACCCGATCGGATGGATAGCGCTCGCGGTCGGGGCGGTCGCCCTGGCGCTGGTCCCGCCGCTGATGATCCGGCGGGAGAACCCGCTCGTACCGCCCGAGCTCTTTCGGTCCCGCAACTTCAGCGTCGTCAATATCTCCACGCTGCTGATCTACGGCGCGCTCTACGTTTACGGCTACCTGCAGGCGGTCTTCGTCCAGGGAACGCTCGGGTACTCCGCACTCGCGGCGGGGCTCATGGGGCTGCCGGCCAGCGTCCTCCTCACCTTCTTCTCGACCAGCGTCGGCACGATTGCGGGCCGATACGGGCCACGCTGGTTCATGATCGTCGGGCCGGCGCTGATGTGCGCCGGACTGGTGTGGCTGGTGCGTATGCCGGGGGACAGCTCACCATGGCAGGCGAGCCTGGCCGATCCCGCCACGCTCCTGCCGCCGATCGCCTACTTCCGGGATTTCCTGCCCGCCGTGCTCGGGTTCGCGATCGGTCTGACCTGCCTGGTCGCTCCGCTCACGACGGCGCTGATGAGCTCGGTCCCCGAGCGGAACTCAGGCCTGGCTTCAGCGATCAACAACGCCATCTCGCGCGTGGGGCCGCTGGTCGCGGGCTCGCTCATCTTCGTCGCTGTCACCGCCAGCTTCTACGGTGGCCTGAAGGAGCGCGTGCCGTCCCTGAATATCCAATCCACCGAGGTGCGGCGTGCCCTCTCGCCGCTCAATGCGCCGAAGGGCGACGTCCCGCCTCTGGAGGCCGCGGCCGCGCGCGAGTCATCGGCGGATGCGTTCCACCTCGCCATGGCGATCGCCGCCGGGCTCTGCCTGGCCGGTGCCATCACGAATGCCCTCGGTATCCAGAACCCGGCTCAGCCGGCATCCTCGGCGGATGCTGAATCGACTCGCCAGCGGGCCACCGCCTAGAAGACGGCAGGGCACCATGGCGCCCGATCGCTGCGCAGCAACCCATCGAGCCGAACGGCGCCGCGTGCGCTGAGCTCCCGGCCGCGGCCAGCGGCCAGCAGCTGCGCGACGGTGAAGGCGCCCAGATAGATCGCCGCGAGGTCGGTCACGTCCAGCTCCAGGTCGGCTGCCTCGCCGGTTCGCTCCACGCCCGCCGAGCCCTGGCCCACGTCCAGCGCCCAGCGCCCCGCGTTCCAGGGGCAGAATTCGTCGCGCAGGTCGATCACGACTCGGCCCGACCCTTGGTAGCGACGACCAACCAGCGCTCCCTCCACGTCCACGAGGCGGAGCCAAAGCGCGTCACCGATCGTGAAGCGCAGGCGCCGGGGCTCCGCCATCGCCAGCAGGAGCGGATCGTCCACTGCAAGGAAGCGTCCCACCACGGTGGCCATCAGGTCGACGTCAAAGAGGAAGCGCCACAGGTCGAGATGCGCGGCCGCGTTCTCCGCCATCAGCTCCATGACCACCAGCCGCGACTTCGACCCGCTCAGCTCCCAGTCGTCGTGGATCCGGTAGCGGGCGTAGCCGTCCACTGCACCGTCGATCTCGTGCACGACGTAAAAGGCGGGTCCTCCGCCATGGCGCCAGCGTTCCGGGTCATAGAAGAGCGCGGTCCAGAAGGCGGGGGAGCGCTCGAAGAAGCCGACGCGAGACGGCCGCATCCGCGCGTAGAGTGGCGGAAAGAGCTCGCCGGCCTCGTCCCGGCTCACGAAGCGGATTGGCCCGCTGGGCGCGTGCGGGAGGCGGAATCCAGCGCGGCTGCGCTCGACCTCGATATTGCCCATGAGGGTCGCGAGGCCATAGCCGTAGCGCTGGTAGATGCTTCCCTCCGACGCCCAGAGCGCGGCGATCGGCTCGCCTCGCTCATGCACCTCGTCGAGCTGGCGGCGCATCATCTGCCGCAGGATCCCGCGCCGTCGATGGGTCGGCTGCACCCCGACGGCACTGACGCCGGCGGCCGGGAGCGTGCCGCCGGGGACGGTCAGCTCGAACGAGATGGCGGTGGCGTTGCCCACCATCCGCCCACCGTCGTGAGCGGCAAGCGCCCGATCCGCTTCAAAGAGCGGTTCGAAGACGGGCAGGTCGTCGGGCTCGAATTGCTCGCCGAACGCGATCTCCGCCGACCGGAAGAAGTCGCGTGCGTCGCCCGAATGGCGCTTGACCTCGATTGTCATGGGCGGATTATCATCCGCGCATGCAGATTCAGATCGGTCATCGGCTCACCGAGGTCGACGTCGGTTAACTGACCGAGGCCGCCAGCGCCTACGCGGCGGTGACTGTGGACCTGGGTACCGGCGACGGGCGTGCGGTGCTGGCGCGCGCATCGGCTCATCCTGCCGAGCTCGTGGTCGGCATCGACGCGAGCAGCGCTGTCATGGTGAGGGCCTCCCGAAGGGCGGCAGCGCCCATCGCCCGCGGAGGCCTGCCGAATGCCCGCTTCGTGCTCGCGGGCCTTGAGGGCCTGCCCGCCGAGCTTCGCGAGTTCGCGGACCGGATCACGATCCATTTTCCATGGGGATCGCTGCTGGCCGCCGCCGTGGGTGACGCGCCGGCGATGACGGCGCGCATCGTGCGGCCGCTGCGGTCGGGCGGCACTCTGGTCGTGATCGTGTCGGCGTCTCCGCGGGATGCCAGCCGCGGCCTGCCCAGCCTTGATCCCGAGGCCACGGCCATGATCTATCGGCAGCTGGGCCTGCGGATCGTCGCCTCCAGGGCGGCAACTCCTGACGACCTCGCGACGGCCCGTTCCTCGTGGGGCAGGCGTCTGGCGAGCTCGCCGGCCCGTAGCGCCTGGCTCACTGAGCTCCAGCGACCGACGCGCGCCGCCGATGCACGGCCTGTTCCGGCGCCCCGCGTATCATCCGCGGCACCTCATTTGTTCCTGCCGAAGGTGACCGATGCTTCCGATTGCCGACGAGAATGAGCCGGGGACCGGCCCGGCCATCGTCACGCTGGCACTCATCGCGGTCAATATCGCGGTCTTCTTCCTGCTCCAGGGCGCAGGCGCAAATGAGGCCTTCACCTACGGTTACAGCGCCGTGCCCGCCGAGATCACCACCGGGACCGATATCACCATGCCCACCAAGATCGTTGTGAACCAGCAGGCGTTTGCGATTCCACAGGCGCCGGGCCCGAATCCGATCTGGCTCACGCTCTTCAGCAGCATGTTCATGCACGGCGGCCTGCTCCACGTGGGCGGCAACATGCTCTTCCTGTGGATCTTCGGCGATAACGTTGAGCATCGGATCGGGCGCCTTCGCTACCTGCTCTTCTACCTGGTCGCGGGAGTGATCGCGAGCTTTGCCCAGATCCTGGTCAACCCCTTATCGACGATCCCCTCGCTCGGTGCCTCGGGTGCGATCTCCGGCGTGCTGGGCGCCTACCTCGTCCTCTTCCCGGGCAATCGGGTGCTGGTCTTCCTTTTTCGCTTCCTGATGCCGGTTCCCGCGATCGTGGCGATCGGGATGTGGGCCCTCTTCCAGTTCATCAGCGGGATCGGCTCCTTTGCGCTGGCCGACCAGACCGGCGGAGGGGTCGCCTACATGGCGCACATCGGAGGCTTCGTGACCGGCGTGATCGCAGGGCTCCTCTTCCGCGCTCTCTTCCCGGGCGGCCCCCGGGCGCCACGGGCGGCGCGAAGCGCATGGGGGTGACCGACCAGGGATTGTTTGGCCCCGGAAGCCTCTCGTGGCGGATCGACCGTGAGGTGGTGGTTCTGGGCGGCGGCTCTTGCGCCCTGCTGATGCAGATCGCCCATCCGGCGGTGGCGGCCGGCGTCGCGCAGCATTCCACCTTCCGAGAGGAGCCGTTCGGACGGCTGCGCCGCACGTTGAGCACCAGCTTCGATCTCATCTTCGGAACCCCGCAGCAGGCGCAACGCAGCATCGAGCGGGTGAACGCCATCCATCGGTCGGTGCGCGGCACGATCCCCGAAACCGGCGAGCCGTACAGCGCTCTCGAGCCGCGGGCCCTGCTCTGGGTCCACGCGACCCTGGTCGATACCGCCCTGCGCGTCTACGACCGCTTCGTGGCGCCACTCTCGCCTGAAGAGGCTGAGACCTACTACGGAGAATGCCGAGCGGTGGCGTTGGCCTTTGGCGTTCCGGAGGAGCTGGTCCCGGACACTCTGCCAGCGCTCCGCGAATGGATGAGCGAGGCAGTCGCGACCGGCGAGGTCAAGGTCACTCCGACGGCGCGCAGCCTGGCGCCCTCGGTTCTCTATCCGACCAGATTTCCGCCGCGCTTCGTCTGGGATCTGGCGCACCTGGCCTCGATCTCCACCCTGCCGGCCGAGCTGCGTCGCCAGTTCGGGCTGCCGTGGAGCCCCGCCCGGGAGCGGGCGGTGGATCGGAGCGCGGCCGTCAGCCGGCGACTGCTACCGTTCGTCCCGCGCCCGCTGCGATTCGTCCCGCACGCTCGGAGCGCGGACCGCCGCGTCGGCGTATGACTGGACCCTCCCCGGCCGGTATCATGCGGCTGCCCACCTCGCCTTCTGCCTGATCTGGGTGCCTTGCCCCGGGGCAGCGGAGGACTCGTGACCCGCTTCGCAAAGCTGGCGATCGCCGCGGCGGTCGCGACCTTCGTGCTCATCTCGGTCGGCGGCCTCGTACGGGCGACCGATTCCGGGCTCGGCTGTCCGGACTGGCCGCTCTGCTTCGGCGACTGGATCCCGCCCGCCGACCTGAACGCGTGGATCGAGCACAGCCATCGGCTGGTGGCCGCGGTCTTCGTTGGCCCGCTGGTCGGCGCCGTCGGGCTGATCACGCTCTTCTCGTTCAGGCGGCGTGATCGGCCGATGCTGGCGGCGGCGGCGATTGCCGGGCTGCTCGTCATCGCGCAGTCGCTGCTCGGCGCCGCGGTGGTGCTCGAGCAGCTGCGCGCGGACCTTGTCACCGCGCATCTCGCCATGGCGCTGACCGTCCTCGCCGCGACCATCTTCATCGCGGAGCGCGCCAACCACGGTCCGTTCCAGCGCCACCTGGGCCGAGGTGGCCTGACACGCCTCGTCGGCATCACGGCGATCGCGCTCTTCGCCCAGATGCTGCTCGGCTCATGGGTGACCGGCCACCACGCGGGGCTCGCATTCGGCGACTTCCCGCTGATGAACGGGGCCCTCGTGCCGGACCTGACGCTGGCGGCTCCCCAGATCCAGTTCGCCCACCGCGTCCTGGCGGTTGCCGTCGCCGGCCTGGTGCTCGTCACGGCGTTGGAGGTCCGGCGTCAGACGGTTGACCCTCGCCTTCGGCGGCTCGCGACCCTGGCCGCAGGGCTCACCATTTTCCAGATCGGGCTGGGCGCCGCCAACGTCTGGTCGCGGCTGGCGGCCTACTTCGTCGTTCCCCACCTGGTGGTGGGCGCCGCCCTGTGGGGCACGTTGGTCCTGGCCTGGCTGGCCGTTCGGCGTCTGGAGCCGGTGCCGAGATCGGTCTCCCGCACGGCTTCTCGAGGTGTGTTCGACCGCCTTGGCCCCTACGTCGCGCTCACGAAACCACGCATCATCGAGCTGCTGCTGATCACCACGGTGCCGACCATGGTGCTCGCCCAGGGCGGACTGCCATCGGTCTGGCTGATGCTGGCCGTGGTCGTGGGGGGGACGCTGGCGGCCGGTGGTGCGAATGCCATGAACCAGTTCGTCGACCGCGATATCGACCACCTGATGCGCCGCACGCGGAACCGGCCACTGCCCAGCCATGCGATCAGTCCAGCCGCAGCGCTCGTCTTCGGGATCGCGCTGAGCGTCATCTCATTCGCCTGGCTGGCGCTGCTGGTGAACCTGCTGAGCGCCCTGCTCGCGCTGAGCGCGACCGCCTTTTACGTCTTCGTCTACACCATCTGGCTGAAGCGATCGACGCCGAACAACATCGTGATCGGGGGCGCGGCGGGCTGCGTGCCGGTGCTGGTGGCATGGGCGTCCGTCACCGGCTCCGTCGGAATCCCCGCCCTCGTCCTCTTCGCCATCGTCTTCTATTGGACGCCCCCGCATTTCTGGGCGCTGGCGCTGCGCTACCAGGACGACTACGCCGCGGCCGGCGTGCCGATGCTGCCGGTCGTTCGCGGTGAAGCGGAGACGGCACGTCAGATCGTCCTCTACTCGCTCCTGCTGGTGGGGGTCAGCCTGCTGCTCTGGCCGGCGGCCGGCATGGGCCTGATCTACGTGGCTGCCGCGGTCGGGCTGGGCGCCCTCTTCTTGGTCTACGCCCTCCGCCTGCGGCACGATGCGGCGGACGGGCGGGCGGCGATCCATCTCTTTCGCTATTCGATCAGCTACCTGACCCTGCTCTTTGCCGCCGTCGCCCTCGATTCGCTGGTTCGGCTGCCGATCGGCTGATCCCCCGCGGGGCTCGTACGATCACTCGCCACGAGCCGCGCGCTCGGCCGCCAGGCGCGCATCGAGTCGGGCGGTGCGCCGGTCCTCGTAGCGCATCCAGCCGGCAAGCACGATCGCCATCGCGGCCAGGAACGCAAGATCGCCGCCAACCCACATCAGGGTCCCGCCCAGGCGCTGGTCGTCGAGCGGCGGGGGGCCCCAGGTGCGGAGGTTCGTGACGTAGTGCGGATACAGAACGGTGCCAGCGCTCAGCAGGGCGACGCCAAGGAACGAGTTCTGCGGCATCGCCAGAAACAGGTACAGGAGACGCACCGGATGCGGCATCCGCCAGGTGGAGGGATCGACGCCGAGCACCGGCCACCAGAAGAGGAGCGCGGCGCCAAGGAAGCTCGCGTGCTCCGCATAATGCAGCCACGGGTTCTCGAGCGCCTGGTTGTACAGGACGCTGAAATGCCAGCCCCAGTTGACCGCCGCGAACAGAACCCAGGCGACGATCGGGAACGAGACCAGGTGAACGGCCCGGCTCTGTAGGATCGTCAGAAGGCGGCGCCTGACCGATGGAGATGCCGCGCGCAGGGCCAGGGTGATTGGTGCACCGGCCAGCAGGAGCGGCGCCGCGACCAGTTCGAGGAGCATGTGCTGGGCCATGTGCACGCTGAAGAGCTGGCCCTCGTAGGCCTCGATCGGGGACGCCAGCGCCAGCACCAGCGCCAGCAGGCCGGCGAGAAAGAACCAGCGGCGCCGCGCGGGGTGAGGGTGACCCGGATGCCCCCGGCCGACCCGCCGCACGGCCCAGAGGTACGCGGCGGCGGCGAACGTCACGCCCGCGAGCGCAAAGGGCTCCAATCGCCATTGCAGAAGAATCCCCGGCAGCTGCGGCGCCGGTGCGGTCGCTCCGTGCGCCATGGCTGGCCACGGGAGCGCCAGGCTTGCCACGAGGAGCGCGACGGCGAGCAGGAGTCGAGGCATCGATCTCATTCTCCCGCCGACGCCCGCTGCGTGCAGGTCGTCGGAACCGAGTGGCGGCTCAGCGCGTCCTGAGGCCCATGAAACGAACAGCCACCACGCTCATCGCCACAGGCCTTCTCCTCGCCGGTTGCAGCGGCGGCCCCGGCGACAGCCCCGGCGCCTCCCCGGCCCCCGGCAGCGATATCACGCACCCGACCGGAAACGCGCTGGTCCTGAGTGTCGCGTTCAAGGGAGGCTTCGTCGCGCCCGACTTCCGGCTCGGGGCGCTGCCGAGCTTCGTGCTGACGGGCGATGGCCGGGTCCTGGTCCCCGGAGCCCAGATCGAGATCTTCCCGGGCCCCGCGCTGCCCAGCATCCAGGAGCGACGGCTGACCGAGGCCGGGATCCAGGCGATCCTTCGCGCGGTGGCCCAAACGGGCCTCTTCAAGGCGGACCTCGACCTGCGTGGGGCGAATGCGATGGTCGCCGACGCGTCCGATACGGTCTTCACCTTGCACGCCGACGCTCGCGAGGTCACCGTCAGCGTCTATGCGCTCGGCATGCTCGACGTTACGAATCCTCCGCCCGGCTTGTCGCGCAACGAGCTGCTGGCCCACCGCGCGCTGACGACGCTCGACCAGCAGCTCCAGAGCCTCGAGCAGTGGCTTCCCGCGGATGCCTGGGCCGACACGGGTTGGAAGCCGTACCAGCCGGAAGCGTTGCGCCTTCATGTACGGAACGCCGACGCCGAGCCGCCGGATGCCGGCGGCGGGCTTCCGCCGCAGGCTCCTCGGGCGTGGCCGATCGCAGGCGATCCGGTAAGCTTCGGCAAGCCGATGAGCTCCGGCAACCTGCGCTGCGGCGTGGTGGCGGGCGCCGTCGGCGCGACCTGGCTGGCGGAGCTTCGCCAATCCAATCAGCTGACCCGCTGGACGGCGGGCGGGCATCGCTATTCGATCATCCCACGACCGCTCCTGCCCCACGAAGAGCGCAGCTGCGCAGAGCCCCTGCCCGGCGGCTGAGCCGCGCAGCCGAGGCTGCGCCCCACGTCGTCCATCGGTACAATACGGCCCGCGCCGCCATCAGCTGGGCTGTGCGGCTGCGCCCTTCGGACGTACGGAGCCTCGAGACGAGCTGATGCGATTCACGGCGGCCCGATCGCGGTTGTGGGGACTTCTGCGGGCCGGTACCCCGTTCCTGATCATCGGTCTGTTGGCCGGCTGCATGCTGCCACCCGAGCCGAAGACCGAAACCGCCAAAGAGGTGTTCGGCCTGTATGTGGCCGTTCTGGTCATGGGCGGCATCGTGTTCGTGGGGGTCGAGGGCTTCATCCTCTACGCCGCGGTCCGCTACCGTCGCAAGCCAGGCGACGATTTGCTGCCGCCGCAGGTGCACGGCAACACGGTGGTGGAGATCATCTGGACAATTATCCCCACCGTCATCGTGCTGATCCTGTTCGTGATCAGTACCATCACGCTCAACGCGGTCGAGGCGCGCGCCACTAAGCCGAGCGTGACCGTTGAGGCGACCGGCTTCCAATGGCAGTGGCGCTTCCGCTATCTCGACGGCGATAGCAACCCGAAGAATGATGCCGTGGTCAACGGCACGGCCGCCAACCCGCCGGTCATGGCCCTGCCGATTGGCGAGCCGATTCGGGTCATCCTGCCGTCGCTCGACGTGATCCACTCCTTCTTCGTCCCGCAATTCCTGATCAAGCGCGACGTGGTTCCGGTGGGCGAGAACGGGACCCCCAACGAGCTGGAGTTCACGATCTCGGAGGAGGGAACCTACACGGGACAGTGCGCCGAGTTCTGCGGCCTGCAGCACGCCAACATGACGTTCGCCATCCAGGGGCTGACCCGCGCCAAGTACGACAAGTGGCTCAAGGTCGCCCAGTCGGGCGCCTCGCCAGCGCCGTCGGCCGCGCCGAACGCGACCGTGATCAAGCTATCGGCCACCGGCACCAAGTTCAGCACCGGTCGCATTCAGGTGCCTGCCGGGCAGCCGTTCGTCATCCGCTTCGAGATCACCGATGGCCAGAATCACAACGTGGCGATCTCGAAGGGTGGGCAGAACCTCTTCACCGGGGAGATCTTCCAGGGTCCGGGCGTGCGCGAGTACCAGGTTCCCGCGCTGCCGGCGGGCGAGTATCAGTTCATCTGCCAGGTGCACCCCCAGCAGATGACCGGCACGATTGTGGCTGGACCGTAGGCAGAGGGAGAAGTTCGAGGCAGCATGGCCACCACCACCCTGGACCCGCGAGCCGATACCTACCAGCGTTCCTGGGTGCTCGACTGGCTGACCACCGTCGACCACAAGAAGATCGGGATCCTGTACATCGTCAACAGCTTCTTCTTCTTCTTCGCGGCCGGGATCCTGGCGCTCGTGATCCGTTCCGAGCTGGCCGTGCCTGGCCTCCAGTTCATGGACGAGGCGACCTACAACCAGGCATTCACGATGCACGGGACGATCATGATCTTCCTGTTCATCGTGCCGGTGCTGTCCGGGTTCGCGAACTACATCGTGCCGCTCATGCTCGGCGCTCCGGACATGGCCTTCCCCCGCATCAACGCCCTCAGCTTCTGGCTCCTGCCCCTCGGCGGTCTCCTCATCTTCAGCGGCTACCTCTTCGGCGGCGCGGCGGCCGAGGGGTGGACCGGCTACAGCCCGCTCACCCAGGCGAAGTACTCACCGGGGCCGGGCACCGACCTGTGGGTGATCGGCCTGACCCTCGTCGGCACGGCGTCGATCCTCGGCTCCATCAACTTCATCGCCACCATCTTCAAGATGCGCGCGCCGGGGATGACCCTCTTCCGGATGCCGATCTTCGTGTGGACCGTCCTTGTCACGAACACCCTGATCCTGCTGGCGACCCCGGTCCTCACCGCCGGACTGATCGCGCTCTTCATCGACCGCAACTACGGCGGCTCGTTCTTCGACCCGAATGTCGGCGGCAGCCCCATCCTGTGGCAGCACATCTTCTGGTTCTTCGGTCATCCGGAGGTCTACATCGTCATCCTGCCGGCGATGGGCGTGGTGAGCGAGGTCCTGCCGGTCTTCTCGCGGAGGCCCCTCTTCGGGTACCGAGCCTTCGTGTTCGCCACGGTCAGCATCGGTCTGCTCAGCTTCAGCGTGTGGGCTCACCACATGTTCACCACCGGCTTCGTATTCCTGCCCTTCTTCAGCTTCATGACGGCCCTCATCGCGGTGCCGACCGGGGTCAAGTTCTTCAACTGGATGGCCACCATGTGGCGCGGCAAGCTGAGCCTCGCCACCCCAATGCTCTTCGCGCTCGGATTCCTGTCGATGTTCCTGATCGGCGGGCTGAGCGGCGTGATGCTCTCCAGTCCGGCGGTCGACTTCCACCTGCAGGACACCTACTTCGTGGTGGCGCACCTGCACTACGTCTTCTTCGGCGGGTCGGTCTTCGGCGTCTTCGCGGCGACCTATTACTGGTTCCCGAAGATGACCGGCCGCAGGCTCAACGAGGGGCTCGGCAAGGTCCACTTCTGGATGCACTTCATCGGGTTCAACCTTGCCTTCTTCCCGATGCACCAGCTGGGCATCTCCGGCATGCCGCGGCGCGTGGCGGATTACTCGCCCGATGCCGGCTGGACGCTGCTGAACCTCGCCTCGACGGCGGGCGCATTCCTGATCGCGGCCAGCATCTTCCCGTTCGTGATCAACGTCGTGGCGACCTTCATCAACGGCGAGCGAGCGGGCGACGACCCGTGGGAGGGGAATACGCTCGAATGGGCGACCAGCTCGCCGCCGCCTCCCTATAACTTCGATCGGCTGCCGCCGATCCACTCGGAACGGCCGCTCTTCTTCCTGACGCACGGCCACGGCCACGCCGCCAATCGCCCGGCCGACGTTGACGAGAAGCCCGACGATGACGTGCAGCGGCGTGGGGGAGCGGTATGACCACCGCCGAGATGCACCGCGTCGAGCTCCCGCCACCGGGCCGCGGTCGGCACGAGGCCGGATTCCCGACTCCCCTGGTCGGCATGCTCCTCTTCATCGCCAGCGAGGTGATGTTCTTCGGCGGGCTGTTCGCGGCCTATTTCAACGCGCGCGCTGCGCACGCCGGCGCCTGGCATCCGCCGGAGGGCGGCGAGCTGGATATGCCGCTCGCGGCGGTGCTGACCGCGATCCTGGTCAGCTCGAGCTTCACGATGCAGTTCGGAGTGGCGGCGATCCGTCGCGGCGACCAGCGCGGCCTGCGAATGTGGGTTGGCTTCACGCTCATTCTCGGCGTGCTCTTCCTGCTCGGCCAGCTGTACGACTACACGCGGCTCGGCTTCGGGATTGGGGACGGGATCTTCGGCACCACCTTCTACACGCTCACCGGCTTCCATGGTGCGCACGTGTTCGGCGGCACGGTTGGGCTCACGATCATCCTCGCTCGGGCGCTGCAGGGCCAGTTCTCGGCAGCCAACCACGTGGCGGTCGAGGCGGTCAGCATCTAC
>JALYSK010000030.1 GCA_030854805.1 Chloroflexota bacterium
GGGTACGGCGGTCGCATCGGCACTCGCTTTGACCACGACGAGCGGGCGGCCGAACGCGCGCGAGCGGGCCTCGCGCGCCTCTTTCCGATGCTGGACGACGTCCGCTTCACCGACGCCTGGGGCGGACCCATCGACATCTCGTCGGATCGGCTGCCGGCGATCGGGTCGCGCGCCGGCGGTCGCCTGCATTTTGCCCACGGCTACTCGGGCAACGGCGTGGGTCCGGCGTTCCTGGCGGGACGCATCCTTGCGGCGCGGATCGACGGCGGCGACGACCCGCCGGCTCGGCTGCCGATCGTCAATCAGCGGGCGAAGAGCTTCCCGCCAGAGCCGATGCGCTACGTCGGCGCACGCCTGATCCGCGAGGCACTGATCCGCCACGACGAGGCGACGGATGCCGGCCGACGCCCCGCCGTGATCGTCCGCTTCCTGGCCGCGCTGCCACGCCTGCTCGGCTACCGGCTGGGCCCGAAGGCAAAGCGTAGATGAAGAAGAGCTTCAGGACCGGCCGAATGCCGAGGATCGTCGACGCGATCGTGAGCGTGTGATTAGAGTTTGTCGCTGCAGTGCTGCTTCAGCGCGGGCGACTTGCCGATGGGGGCATAGGAGGTACGGGCTGTGACCATCTTCGTCGGCCGATCGCAAGGGCGCCTGGCAGGGCTGCTCTCGGGGCTCCTCGTGCTCACCGCCTGCGGCTCTGGCACTCCCGGCGGATCGTCGTCGAGCGCCGCCGCTTCGGGAGCCGAGACGGGCAGCCTGACGGTCCTCGATTGGGCGGGCTATGACGCCGAGGATTTCTGGATCGACTTCAAGACCGAGCATCCAAAGGTCCAGGTCGGCTTCGAGATCGGCGCAGCGGATGCCGATATCTATTCGAAGATGGCAGGCGGCGACCAGGCGGACATCTTCCACTTCTACACCGGCTGGCAACAGTTCTACGTCGACGAGGGGCTGGTGGAGGAGATCGACACCAGCAAGCTGACCAACTGGGACAAGGTGCCCGACTCCTTCAAGAAGATCGGCCAGATCAACGGCAAGCAGTACTTCATCCCGTGGGATTGGGGCTTCACGTCGATCCTGTACCGTACCGACAAGGTCAGCGCGGTCGACTCATGGGCGGCGCTCTTGGACAACAAGTACGCCGGCCACGTCTCGATGTGGGATGACGGCCCCGGCGCCGTGACGGTGTCGAGCTATATCCACGGGTACGACGAGACGGCCATCACGGACGCGCAGCTCGCCTCCATCCAGGCCGAGTGGACCGCGCAGCGCGCCAACAACCTCTTCTACTGGACGGGCGAGCCGGAGCTGACCGCCGCGATGGCCTCCGGCGACGTCTGGCTGGCCTATGCGTGGCAGGGCGCGTACGCCACGCTGCTGGGGCAGGGCGTGCCGGTCGCCTACGCAGAGCCGAAGGAAGGACGCAACTCGTGGGTCGGCGTATACGGCATCCACAAAGGGACCCAGAATCACGACCTGGCGCTGAAGTTCCTCGATGCCAAGCTGGGGGACGCGACCGGAAACAACGTTGTCAAGCTGTTCTACTACGGCTCCGCCAACCAGGACGTCATGAACGGACTGACCGATAAGACCCTCAAGCAGGCCTTCTCGATCGACGATCCCGCGATCCTGGAGAAGACGAACTTCACTCCCAACCTGACCGCCGCGCAGCGCGACGCGTGGACAGCGATGTGGACCGAGGTGAAGGCCGCGCCGTAGGCTGGCGCCGGAACCCGAAGCGCCGGAGGAGCGATGCTGGGTCGACGGGGCACGTTCTGGCTCCTCTATCTGCCACCGCTCCTCTGGCTCGTCGCCTTCTTTCTGGTGCCGCTGGGGCTGATGGCCGTCCTCAGCTTGCGTGCCGACATCCGCGGCGGTCTCTTCGACCTTTCGAGCCCGACCTTCCAGCAGTACACCCGCGTCTTCGGGACCGGCAGCTACCTGCGGCTGCTCGGCCTCTCGGTCACGATGGCGCTCGGCGTTGCGATGGCGGCAACGGCGCTCGCCTATCCGGTCGCCTACTTCCTCGCCTTTCGCGCCGGGCGGCGGGCGGCGCTCTTCCTGATCCTGCTGCTCGTACCGTTCTGGACCAGCTATCTGCTGCGGGTGATGGCCTGGAAGCTCATGCTCGGATCGGAGGGAGCGGTCAACTCGCTCCTGCTGTGGAGCGGCCTGATCGACAGGCCGCTCGACGCACTCCTCTACAACCGCGGCACGGTCATCCTGACCTTGATCTACGTCTGGATCCCGTTCGCGGTGCTACCGATCTACGCGGCCATGCTTCGCATCGACCACTCGCTCTTCGAAGCGGCGGCGGACCTCGGCGCGCCTCCGTGGAGCCGCTTCTGGCGCGTGACGATGCCGCTCGCGCTCCCCGGCGCGCTGGCCGCCTTCTTCATGGTCTTCATACCCACCGTCGGTGAGTACGTGACACCGCTGCTGGTGGGCGGCAGCGCGGGGAGCATGTACGGCAATATCGTGCAGGACTTCTTCACCAAGGCGGTCAACTGGCCGCTCGGATCCGCCCTGGCGATCGTGATGCTGACGGTGACGATGGCCCTGGTCGCCGTCGCGCTGCGACTCATCGACCTGCGCCGGATGGTGGCCTGATGGCCGTGGCTCCGTCGCCAACGACAGTGCCGCACCCGCGTCGCGGGGTTGGCATTGGTCATACGAGGATCCCGCTGGGGGCCTATTACGCCATCCTGCTGCTTTTCCTATATCTGCCGATCTCGTTGCTCTTCCTCTTCTCGATCAACGCGGGCAGCGTCCTCTCGTTCCCCCTGCGCGGCCTGACGCTCGACTGGTACGGCAGGCTGCTCGAGGCCGATGCGGTGCTGGCGGCAGCGCGCAACAGCCTGATCGTGGCGATCGCCTCGAGCACGGCGGCGACCATCCTCGGCACCATGGTCGCGCTGCTGGCGTTGCGCTACCGATTCGTCACCCAGCGGATGCTGATCGCAGCCGCCATCCTGCCGCTGATCGTCCCGTTCGTGGTGCTGGCGGTCGCCCTGCTGATCCTCTTCCGAGCCCTCGACGTGCCGCTCTCGCTGCTCACCGTGGCTCTTGCCCACACCATCGTGGGGCTGCCGTTCACGCTGCTCATCGTCATGGCACGCCTGAACGGATTCGACCGCAGCCTGGAAGAGGCCGCCATGGACCTCGGCGCGAGCTATCCGGAGGCGCTGCTGCGGATCGTTGCTCCCATCATCGCGCCGGCGCTCGTCTCGGCCTGGCTCACCGCGTTCACCGTCTCGTTCGACGAGTTCGCGCTCGCGCTCTTCCTGGCCGGTACGCAACCGACCTTCCCGGTCTACCTCTTCAGCCAGCTGCGCTTTGCGAACCGGCTGCCGGTGATGATCGCGCTCGCGGTGCTGATGATGGTCGGGACGCTCGTGCTGATCGTGGTGGCCGAGCAGATCCGACGGCGGCGACCATGACCGATACCGACGGCGCGGAGGCCCGGCGCGGTCCGACCGCTTCGCATCGGCCCGCTACGCGCTCCGCCGGGCGGGATGCGTTGCCGCGACTGCGTCCAGCAGCCGCCGGGAGGCGACCGCCACGTCGGCGACCGCCTGGTTGAACGCGCTCTCATTGGCGCCGGAGGGCTTGCGATAGCCGCTCACCTTTCGCACGTACTGGAGTGCGGCGGCGGTGATCTCGTCGTTGCTGGCCGGAACGGCTCCGACCCGGAGTGTCTTGATGCTTCGGCACATGTTGGCAGGGTACCTTTCGCTAGCGGCGGCCGGTCGACGCGGTGATGCGGTCCGGGGTGATGACGAAGATCTCGCGCTCGAAGTCGCGAAACCGGTAGGCCTCGCCCGTGTAGCGGCGGGAGAGCTTGTCGATATAGGCGAGGTCGGTGTCCGGCTTGATCTCCGTCACCCGGCCGCTGATCCTCGCGAACCTCCACATGTCCTGCTTGTCCACCACCGATACGGCTGCGTGTGGATTCCTGCGCCAGACTCGCGCCTTGAATGAGCCTATTCGTGAGCTGGTCAGGACGTGCTCGCCGTCGTAGTCGACCCACATGATCACGATCCGAACTGAGCCATCGGGCGCGACGAAGGCGACGTGGCCGGGGAGATCGGTCGTGAGCAGATAGGTCAGCTCGTCCGGGATGGGATGCGGCACAGCCATGCCGTCATGGTAGCGCGCCTCAGACGAGCAGCTCCTCGAGCGAGTCGATGACGCGGTCGGCGGCCGAGACATCGGTTTCGGCGAACTGCGGCACCGCGATGCAGGCCAGGCCTGCCGCCTTGGCGGCCTCGATGCCGGGGGCGGAGTCCTCCAGCGCAAGCGTATCCCACGGCTCGACGCCCAGGCGAGCGCAGGCGAGCAGGTAGATATCGGGGGCCGGCTTGGCATGCTCGACGTCGTCGGAGGTGACGATCGTCTCGAAGGCATCGGTCAGACCGGCGGTCGCCAGCGCGGTATCCACCAGGAAGCGCGAGGAGTTGGACGCAAGCGCCAGGCGCACGCCGTCGGCGAGCAGTCGGGCGACCAGCTCCACGGCCCCGGGGCGGCTCGAGACCTGCTCTTGCAGCAGGCCGTGCATCAGCTGTCGCAGCTCGGCGACGAGCTCGGTGCCTTGCTCCTCCGCGCGGCCAAGACGCTCCGCGAAGTAGCGCGCGGTCATCGCGAAGCTGGTGCCCATGACCGTGAGCTTGTCGGCCTGCGTGAAGCGGTCCCCGTGGCGCCGAAAGAGCTCCTCCTCTGCCCGCTGCCAGAGCACCTCGGTGTCGAGCAGCAGCCCATCCATGTCGAAGACGACGGCCCCAAAGCGGCCGATCGGCGGCACCAGGCTCAGTCTCGCGTGTCGAAGAAGGAGCCCTCGCGCTCCGCCAGCGAGCGGAGGAGCGGCGTGACCCGATAGCGCCCGTCCGGGACGGATCCATGAAGCGCGTCGAGGGTGCCCACCACCGGCGCCAGGCCGATCCGTTCGCCCCATTCGAGCGGCCCCGACGGGTAATTGGTGCCGAGCCGCATGGCGGTATCGATCGCCTCGGGCGTGGCGACCCCCTCCGCAACCGCGGAGGCGGCCTCGTTGACGATGGTGGCGAGGATGCGTGCCACGATCGCGCCCTCGTCGAGCGTATCGAGCGCTGGGCCCGATACGTGCCGGGCAACGCCTTCCCAGACTCCGCTCCGGGAGCCGTCGGTCGCGTAGTCGTAGAAGCCTCCGCCCGACTTGCGTCCCAGCCTTCCGACCTCGACGAGCGTCCGTTGCAGGGGGTGTGGACGGTAGCGCGGGTCGAAGAAGAACTGCTCGAAGACGGCCTGGCTGACGGCAAGATTGACGTCGGCACCGATGGCGTCGATCAGCTCGAAGGGACCCATCCGAAAGCCAATCCCCCTCATGGCGCCGTCGACCGCCTCCACCGTCGCAGCCCCGTCTCCCACGATGCGCAGTGCCTCGAGGTAGTAGGGCCGCGCGACGCGGTTGACGATGAATCCCGGGGTATCGGCGGCGATCACCGGGGTCTTGCCCAGCCGTGTTGCCGTGCGCACGGTGGCTTCAAGGCTGGCCGGCTGGGTCATAGGCCCGGCGATCACCTCGACCAGCGCCATCAGCGGCACCGGGTTGAAGAAGTGCATCCCGACCACGCGCTCCGGCCTTGCCGTCGCAGCCGCGATGCGCGCGACGGAGAGCGAGCTCGTATTGGTGGCCAGGATCACCTCATCGCCCGCGGCGGCGTCCAGGCGGCGGAAGGCGTCGCGCTTCAGCTCCAGGTCCTCGGGAATGGCCTCGATGACCAGGTCCGCCACGCCGAGCTTCTCGACCGCGTCGACCCCTGTGATCCGGCGAAGCGCGGCCGTCACCTCGTCGGCAGTCAGCTCGTCCTTCTCCGCCTTGCGCTGGAGGAAGCCGCCGATCCGCTCGCGCGCCCGATCGAAGCCGCCCGGCGCAGACTCGTGAACGAGGACGTCGAATCCGGCCTCGGCGGCAACCTGCGCGATCCCCGCCCCCATCGTCCCGGCCCCGAGCACGCCGATCCTTGCGATCTCGTTCACCGATTCAGCGCCCGATAAAGCGCGGCTCGCGCTTGCCACCGAACGCCGCGACCCCCTCGGCGTGATCTTCCGTACGACCGGCAAGCTCCTGGAGCGCCGCCTCCATGGCGAGGCTCTGGGCGAGGGTCGCATCCTCCGCGGCGTTGATCAACCGCTTGGCGTAGGCGATCGCCTTGGTCGGGCCGGCCGCCAGGCGCGTGGCGAGCTCGCGCGCGGCGTGCTGGAGCTCATCGGCCGGCACCACGGCCGCGACCAGGCCCGCCTCGGCTGCATCCGCGGCGCTCAGTGGATCCCCGGTGAAGATCAGCTGCGCCGCCCGGTGGCGGCCAAGCGCGCGAACGAGGGCCCGGGTCGCGCCCGAATCCGCCACGAGCCCGATCCGCACGAACGCGAGGATGAAACGCGCCTCAGCGGCAGCGACGATCAGGTCGGCGGCCAGCGCCAGCGACACGCCCGCGCCCGCGGCCACGCCATTGACGGCGGCCACGATGGGCTTCGGCAGATCGCGCAGCGCGGTGATCAACGGGTTGTACTCGGTGACGAGGACGCGCCGGTATTCCCGCTCGCCGCCGCCCCCTCGGAGGTCGGCGCCAGAGCAGAAGCCGCGTCCCGCGCCGGTGATAATCACTGCGCGAACCGCATCGTCGCTTCGCACCGCCTTTACCGCCTCGAGCAGCTCGCGGCGGATGACGGCGTTCAGCGCATTCAGGCTCTCTGGCCGATCCAGCGTGATGGTCGCAACGCCATCCGCCAGGTCGTAGCGGATGGCATCGAAGGGCGGCTGCTGCTCCATCGCACCGATTCTAGCGACGCTGCTCTGGCGCACGGGGCTTCACGAACGTGAGCTCATTGCTCGAGACGGTAGCTGCTGCCCACGTCCTGGAAGCTCGCGCGAGCCAGCAGACCCCGCGCGTCCGCCGCGGCGTCGCACTCCAGCACCGCGGCGTTGGCGCCGCGGTGCGCCGCTTCGGCAAGTGCTGTCGTCATCAGCGCCCCACCGACCCCATTGCGGCGAACGACCTCCGCCACCGCGAGCTCAGCGATCCAGGCCTGGGGCGAGATGGCGAAGAACGGCTCGCGCAGCTGCATCGCAACCACGCCGGCCGGCGCGCCGTCGACGATGGCGAGCCGGGCGACCAGGTCCGGCTGCCGCAGATGCGCAGCGAAGACCTGTTTCAAGGCTGCCAGCCGGTCTGCGTTGGGCGTCGGCAAGGCAAGCAGCGCACGCACGACCTCGAAGTCGTCGGCCTCGATCGGCCTCAGAGCGACGCCGGTCGGAGGACCTCCGAGGACCATGGGCCGCTGCTGAAAGTGCGTGCCGGCATCGCGGAAGCCCATCGACTCATACAGCGCGCGGGCGGCGAGATTGGAATGGGCCGTCTCGAGAACCAGCTGATGGCCGCCACGCAGCCGCCATTCCGCGATCGCCGCACCCAGCAGAGCCGATCCGATGCCGCGGCGCCGGAACGGCTCACGGACGTAGAGATCGCTCACCCAGCCTTCGTACGTGGCGAGCGCCATCCGCCGGCGGAAGCGGAAGATCATGAGGCCGGCAGGCTCACCCTCGGCGAGCGCCAGGAAGGGCGACGCATCGACATCGCCGATGAGCGAGTTGAAACCGGCGCGATACGCTGACGGATCGGCATGCGGCAGGTCGTACAGCTCCCGAACCAGCGTCAGCGCAAGCTCGAAGTCGTCCCGCCCGAGTGGCCGAAGCTCGACCCCCGCCGGACGAGCCACGGCCAGCCCGCCGATCGCCCGGTCGGGATTGCCGAGGCTCATCGGCCCGTGAAGTCGGGGCTGCGCTTCTCCAGGAACGCCGCCATCCCCTCCTTCTGGTCATCGCTGGCGAAGAGGAGGTAGAAGAGGCGCCGTTCGTGGGTCAGCGCGTCGCTCAGGCTCATCTCGTAGGCGGTGTTCACGGCCTCCTTGGCCAGGCGCAGGGCGAGAGGACTCTGCTTCGCAATGGCCGCCGCGAGCCCCAGCGCATCCTCGACCACCAGCTCGTCGGGCACGACGCGCGCGACCAGGCCAGCGCGCTCCGCCTCCGCGGCCGAGATCGGCTCGCCGGTCAGGATCATCGCCATCGCCTTCGACTTCCCAATGGCGCGGGCCAGGCGTTGCGTGCCGCCGGCCCCGGGAATCACCCCGATCTTGATCTCCGGCTGCCCGAACTTCGCGCCCTCTCCGGCCACGACGATATCCAGCGTCATTGCGAGCTCGCAGCCACCGCCCAGGCACCAGCCGCTCACCGCGGCGATCACCGGCTTGCTGATGCGCCGGACCCGATCCCACTGGCCGATGCGATTGCTGCGGAGCATCTCGACCGCGCTCGCTTCCGCCATCTCGCCGATATCCGCGCCCGCGGCGAACGCTCGCTCGTTGCCGGTCACCACGATCGCGCGGATCTCGTCGTCGCGATCGAGCTCCTCTAGCGCGTCGCAGAGCGCGTCCATGACCGCGCGATTGAGCGCGTTGAGCTGCTTCGGCCGGTTCAGGCGAACGAGGGCGGTGCGGGAGTCGAGCTGCCGCTCGACGAGAACGAGGGGCTCGTCACTCATCGGCTGTTGCCCCTCGTCCCGCCGCTCCCCCATGCCGATCCGAGCGGTGACCCACAGACGCCGCAGAAGCCGTGGGCGGCGGGAAGGCCGCGCGCCCCACAGCGTGCGCACGATCGCCCGCCGGCCGCCTGCATGGAGCGCAGCTCATCGAAGCGGGGTGGGCGCTTCTCGCCGAAGGCCACGACCGCCTCGCGCGTCTCGTCGGAGGTGGAGTGCACCGCCAGCCAGTCGCGCGCGTGGCTGATGGTGGACGACCAGACGAGGTCGCGCCACCAGTTCAGCTGCGCCTTTGTATAGCGCATGGTCTCGGGCAGCTTATGGCGGAGCTGCTCGGCCAGCGCGGCCACGGTCGAGTCGAGCGCGGCGCGCGGCACGACGCGTGAGACGAGCCCCCACTCGAGCGCCAGTGCCGGGGAGATCCGCTCGCAGAGCATGACGATCTCTCGCGCGCGCCGATCACCGACGACGAGCGGCAGCCACTGGGTCGCCCCTCCTGCCGGTACAGATCCATGCTCGGGACCCACGTGCTGAATGTAGGCATCGTCGACCATCACCGAGAGGTCGCAGGCGAGCTGGAGCTCCTGACCACCCCCAACGCAGATGCCGTTGACGCGCGCGATTGTCGGCTTGCCGATCGATCGCAGCCGGTCGTGCATCTCGACGAACGCGCCCATCCATCGCCAGTACTGGCCGCTGGTCGCACCCATCCGGGCCTGCTCGTCGAGGTCCGCGCCGGTGCAGAAGGCCCGATCCCCCGCCCCCGTGACCACCACCACCGCTACCGAGTCGTCCCAGGCGGCGTCCTCGAATGCGCGCCCGAGCTCGCGAAGGGTACGGAAGTCGAAGCAATTGAGCACCGCGGGTCGCGAGATCGTGACCGTCGCGACCGCCCTGCCTGGATCCTTCGCGTACCGGACTCGCTCGAAGCCCAGCGTGCTCGGATCCGCGGGCAGCGGCGCGTCAGGCTCGGGCATCGCCGTCGTCATGGGCGACGAAGACGGTGACCCCTGTCTGCGCGAAGTTCCGCAGATCGCGCGCGCTTTCGGCGCTGGGCGCGGAGCCGACCGCCTCGGCCAGATCCCGGTCGCTATCGAAGATCATCTCCGCCATCAGGTAATAGGGAGCGGGCCGGCCGCCGGCCCCGGAGAGCTTCGTCAGGTGCAGTGATCGCAGCTTCGGATAGCGCTCGACGATCGGGGCGTGGGCGTCGCGGTAGTGGGCGTCGAAGGCTTCCTGGTCGTCTGGCTGGTTGTAGAGGGCGATCAGGCGAACCATCAGTCTCGTGGCGGCTACTTGGTGAAGTAGTCGGCGTTGATCTGTATGTAGTTCGCGTACTGATCGGGCACCGCGTCCTCCGCGAAGATGGCAGTCACCGGACATTCCGGCTCGCACGCGCCGCAATCGATGCACTCGGCAGGGTCGATATAGAACTGCGGGTCGTCGTCGGTGGCGTGGATGCAGTCGACCGGGCAGACGTCGACGCAGGACTTGTCTTTTACCCCGATGCAAGGCTCCGCGATGATATGGGTCATCCCTCGGTTCTCCTCTGGAGTGGGTCAGCTCCCTCCGGTGCGACGAATTATAGGGCGGCGAAGGCGCGCTCGCAGGCGGCCACCGTGAGGTCGATTTCCGCCGTACCGTGGGCTGCCGAGACGAAGAGCGCTTCGTAGGGGGAAGGCGGCAGATGCACCCCGTCCTCCAGCAGGAGGTGGAACAGACGCGCGAAGGCGGCGCGGTCGGAGGCGTCGACGTCGGCGAGGGAACAGACCTCCGCTGCGGTGAGAAAGACCCCGAGCATCGAGCCCACGCGCTGCAGGCGACAGGGGACGCC